>NZ_JBAXHI010000017.1:0-81815 GCF_037138995.1 Candidatus Chlorohelix sp.
AATATATACTATCTTACATATGTATGTTATAACATAATATATAATATGTCAATATTTTCATATGTAAATTAATACATAGGTATAAAAAAATGACAAATTTAGGCTACGCCTTATTGGGAATGCTGGCATATGAACCTCGAACGGGCTATGACTTGGCGCAACTAATGAAACAACAGGTTGGATATTTCTGGAGCGCCAAGCATAGCCAGATATACCCTGAACTTACTCGATTGGAAAGCGAAGGTTTCGTAACTTTCGAGGTAATCGAGCAACAAGACCGACCTCATAAGAAACTGTATCATATTACGTCAGCAGGCTTAGAGGTTTTACGGAATTGGGTAACTACTCCGGCTGAATCAACGCCGGTGCGAGATGAATTGATACTAAAAGCTTATTGTATATGGTTAGCCGATCCCGGAAAGGCAATTGAACTATTCAAGCAAGAAGAACTCCGCCATCGTCAGCAACTAGCTCAATATGAGCAGTTATACATTTGGGGAGAGGAAAACTTGGTAAAGGAACAACGCAGTAAAAGTAGCCCTTTGTTTGGGAAATACCTGAGCCTTGCGCGAGGTATTAGTTATGAACGCGAATATGCCGAGTGGTGCCGATGGGTTATTGAGCAATTGGAGAAGCCAGATTTTTTTTAGAAAAATCAAGGCAAGAACTTCTTATCTCAGGGGAAAATGCTTTTGAAAATAGATGCGAGAAGTTTTAGCTACACGCATTTTCCCTACTGCCCTGTTGGTTTGTACTGACAAATAAGAAGTATCTGTGATATACTAATTTTAATAGTGCTATAAAATTGGTTTTATTATTTCTTGGTATTCAGTTTAAAAAGCAGGCGCTTGTGACCGAGAATAATCAGATTGGCGGAAATATACCCGATACCGCTATTAAGCCTGTGCCTTTATTTGAGGCGACTTCTTCCGGGGCTGTACGTTGCAAAGTTTGCGGAATAGGCTGCGAACTGTTAGAAGGGCAAAGCGGCGTATGCAAAGTACGTACCAACCGTGCAGGAAACCTCATCGCCCTGAACTATGGAATTATTAGCCATGCCGACCTTGAACGGGTAGAACGCAAATATTTGTACCATTTTTTCCCCGGCACAAAAGTTTTCTCAGTGGGCGGTTACGGGTTAAATTACCCCAAAGTGGGCGAGGTAGCACATACAGATGATTTCCCAGCCGGTAATATCAGGGTATTACCCGTAGAAAAAATCGTTAAGTTCAGTATCGAGCAACACTGCCGAGGGGTGGTATTTGCTTATAACGAGCCAAGTATGTGGTACGAATTTCTTTACGATGCAATGCGGCTCGTTAAAGCTAACGGCATGTTCACTGCGATTGTTACAAACGGCTATTTTACTACAGAAGTGCTGAACAATATCGGGGATTACCTTGATGGCATTTTGTTGGAAATAAATTCGTTTAACGAAGAAACTTTTCAGGTATTCAGCGGACAAACCCAATTCCAGCAAATTCTAGAAAATGCCAGCCAAGCACAACATAAATTCAAAGTGCATGTGGAAATAAATACTAAGATTGTTCCCGGAATAAATGATTCTGCTACCGAAATGAAAACTATTGCAGCATGGATCAAGCAGGCATTGGGTGAAACCACCCCTTGGCATTTGTCACTTGCCGGCGATGGAAACCCCGCCATCTTGTATTATATTAAATCACTGGCAGAAGAAAACGGTTTGAAGTATGTATATCTTCATAATGTGGAGCAACAAAAAATCCAGTTGGCTACTTCAGGCGTGACAATAAATAGCGATAATACAGCCGGAGGCAATACATTTTGCTATAAATGTCATAGGCTGTTAATCTCACGTACCGAAACAGAAGCTAACTCTACCGGCTTAGAGCGAGACCGTTGTACCTACTGTGGGGTCGAAACCAGCGTACATAACACCATTTGGAAACTCTAAAAGACCAGACAAATAATTTCATGCAAGCTCGTACTTCCGATATATATTGCATTGAATTAGTATCTCTTTTATAATCAAGAACAGCTAATACCAAGACTAACCAGTATCCTGATTAAACATAAGTTACGTTAAATATCTTCAATTAGGTCATAGAAATTGACTGAGGGTATAACGCTCACTTCAAACTATTTGGATACCCCAGCCGCGTTGCTAATCAGAGAGAGCAGCACAAGTGCAACCTAATAAATTATTAAAGAAAATAGGAACCGGGCAACTAGGCAAAGATGCTAAGCCGCGAGACGACCAGACATCTCAGTTGGATTCGTTACGCAATAGTTTAGGCACAAATAGCACGATGCCGCGTGCGCATGTTTTACAGGGTCGCTACGAAATAGAGCAAGTAATTGGGTATGGCGGTATGAGTACCGTTTACCGCGCTCGTGATATGCGGTTTACTCAAACTGTAAGGGTATGCGCCATCAAAGAAATGTTTGATATGTCCACCGACCCGGCGGCAAGGCGCGATAAAATGCAGCGTTTTGAAATGGAAGCCAATATTCTTGCCAAGCTCAACCACGCTTCGATTCCCAAAATTTATGACTTCTTCGGAGATAATGACCGCTTCTTTCTAGTGCTAGAATATGTGGATGGTAAAAATCTTGAGTCCATCCTCGAAACTGCCCAAGCTCCGCTAGACGAACGTGATGTGCTAGAATGGTCTATAAAGCTTTGCGAAGTTCTTAGCTATTTACACAATCAAAAGCCCGGTCCTATCATTTTCCGCGATATGAAACCTTCAAACGTGATGCTTAATAGTGATGGGCGTTTGATGTTGATTGACTTCGGTATTGCCAAAGTCTTTTTGGATGACAAAAAAGGGACTATGATAGGCACAGAAGGCTATTCACCTCCCGAACAATACAAGGGTATAGGGCAACCTGCCGGTGATATTTATGCGCTTGGCGCTACCATGCACCACCTTCTTACCAATAATGACCCTCGCCTAGAAATTCCTTTTACTTTCCATGAGCGCATGCCTAAAACGCTTAATCCTAAAGTCTCGCCTGAGATGGAAGCGATTGTAATGAAAGCGTTGGAGTTTTCTATAAATGACCGCTGGAAGAATGTTGAGGAAATGAAGGCTGCGCTCTTAAGGTTTCAGTACAAAATAAACGGGCTTGTAGAAGCTACTAGCCATGGAACACATGCGCTTAACTTAGATGTGCCGCAGATTGCTGAAATCAAACCCACCGCTATGCCAACATCCGGCACCAATCCGACAATACGCCCGAATATCGGACCTGATGGCACAAGAATGGTTCCTGTAGCACGACCCGGACAGGCATCTGCTAAAGACGGGATTCTTACTGTTCCAGAGTATTTGCCTCAAGCCAAATTACTGTGGGATTTCAAGTTAGAAGAAGAAATCCGCTCAACTCCGCTAGTATATGGCAACTCGATTTTTGTTGGCTGTTATGACACCAACATTTACGCCCTTGATGCGAAAAACGGCTCATTTTTATGGAAAACTCCTACCGGCGCCGGAATCAGCAGTAGCCCCTGCATAGCGGAAATTCCCGGTATAACTCAATTGCTAATTGTAGGCAGTGAGGATCACAAGCTCTATGCGCTCGAAATCCAAAAAGGGCAGCAAATGTGGGATTTCCAAGCGCAAGGACCGATTCGCAGTTCACCACGACTCTACCAAGCCTATGTGTTCTTTGGCTCAGATGACAACCATGTCTATGGGGTTGACATTCGAGGAGGCAAAGCTCTATGGAAACAGCGCACTTTAGGCAGGGTTCGTAGCTCGCCTACAATAGCCAATGGCTGTATCTATATAGGTAGTGAAGACCGTAAGCTTTACTCATTGGAAATTTCTCGTGGCAACATCAACTGGAAGTTCGATACTTTGAACAGTATTGTGAGTACACCGGCGGTTGCAGACGGGTATGTATATATCGGTTCGGATGACTGCAATTTTTATTGTATTGATAGCCAAAACGGTTTTCTGGTGTGGAAAGCAAAAACAAGTAAACCAATCCGTTCATCTCCTATTTTTCACAATGGGAAAATTTATTTTGGTTCAGGAGATGGTATGCTGTACTGCTATGATGCTAAACGTGGCGCTAAAATATGGGCTTTTAACACCGAAAGCCAAATAGTAAGCTCTCCGCGAGTAGCAAATGGGCTTGTTTTTTTCGGGGCGGCAGACGGCAATATTTATGCGCTGGATGCTGATAAAGGACATGCCAAATGGTTCTATCCAACTGGTAACGCGATTGTATGCTCGCCTGCCATTACTAATGATACTCTTTACATCGGTTCTCTCGATAACCGGTTGTATGCCATCGCAATATAGTTGCTGGAGAACATGAGTTTGTTTAATAAAGATATGACTAGTTCTGGCGAAAAGAAAAAAAGAAAAAGCAGCCGTAGTAAAACTCGTAAAGAAACTGGCGCGGTAGTTCCGACTGAAAAGGAAAACCCATCCTTAGAAGCGTCAACCGAAGAACTTACAAGACCTGACCCTGATATGGCTACACAACCACTTTCCTCAATGGATTTTTCTCAATATGAGACAAAATCTGTTGATGTAACGGTTAACGGCGTTAGCTCATTGATTCCTCAAAAGGTTAAATGCCAACAAATTGAGGCAGCTTTTGCTTCTCATGTTGGCATGATTCGCGACAACAACGAGGATAGTTTGAGCGTTTTTATGGGTGTTATTCCTGCAAGCGAAAATATGCCGGAGCAATTATTCGGCTTTTTTGCGGTTGCTGATGGAATGGGCGGGCATGAAAACGGCGAGGTTGCCAGTAATTTAGCGATACGAACTACCTCGAAAGGTGTAGTTAATGACTTTTATTTACGGGCTTTATCCGGCTTAAGACCGGGTGCAACCAGTGAAACTCCGGGCGAAATACTTGTACGCCTGATAGAAAGCGCCAATCAACTAATAATTGAGCAAGGACAGGAAAATCACCATAACATGGGAACAACCCTGACCTGTATTATAATTTTAGGTTCAATGGCTTATGTAGGGCATATTGGTGATAGCCGATTGTACGGCGTGAACAAAGAAACACAGCAATTGCAGCAAATAACTAAAGATCATTCACTGGTAGCGCGTTTGGTAGAAGCGGGCGCACTTACTGTTCAGGAAGCGTTGGAAAGTCCACAGCGTAGCGTGCTGTACCGTTCATTAGGACAACGGTTAGAAATGTTAGCCGATACCGATTTCTTTCGGATTTCTGAATATACCCACTTGCTATTGTGTTCTGATGGTTTATGGGATATGCTACCTGACATGTCAATCTCATATATCCTCAATAAATACGATGAGCCGGCTGCCATATGCCAAGAACTTATTAATTCTGCTAATTCTGCGGGCGGTGAGGATAACGTTAGTGTTATTGTTGTCAAACTGTAACCCGGTGAGGCTTATGCTATGAGCGAACGCAATTTAGTTCCGCTCGATAATAAAGATAAATTAAAGGAAGACAGCATCGAGCGTCTAATAACGGTTAATCCGGGGTATGAACCTATCACGCTTGATTATATGCCCTCACAGCAGGCTTTCTCTGCTTCTAAAGTAGAGAAAGTTATTTACCTGCTTTTCACGCTCACCACCCTTGAGCATTTATCAAATAGCGGAAATATTCCTCTCAATATTTGTTTGGTAATAGACCAGAGCAGTTCGATGCGTGGGGAAAAGCTATTTGCCTTGAAATCAGCCGCTAAACATGTGGTTGACCAACTTGCCAACGAAGACTTTTTCAGCCTGATTAGCTTCAATGATAGAGCTACGGTGGTGGTAAATAGCCAACGAGTTGATAGCCGCGAAAACATTAAAATGTTGATTGACTCTATTGAGGCAAAAGGCGGCACTGAATTGGCGCAAGGTCTTAATCTGGGCATTATGGAAATGAAACGCGCCACAAATTTTACCGAATTAAACCATCTAGTGCTTTTTACCGATGGGCAAACCTATGGAGACTCCGAGCAATGTGTCTATCTAGGTATGGAAGCGGCGCGTAATAATATTAGCATACACCCAATGGGCATTGGAACAGACTGGAATGAGGATTTGCTCGAAACGGTGGCTGCAAAGACCGCCAGTTCATCCGAATTTATTAATAACTCCGACCAGATTGCCAAAATATTCCTTCAGAAAATCACGCAGTTCCGCGCTACTCTTACCAATAATGCCACCCTGAAATTTCAAGCTGTGCAAGGCGTAAAAGTTAGAAATGCCTATAAAATAGTGCCAAATATCAGCGAAATGGAAGTTATTCCCGGTAATAATAAAGGCGAATCGAATTTCAAATTAGGGGTAATGCGCTACAAACACGAATATAAAGTGTTAATAGAGTTACTATTGCCTAATTGTCCGATAGGAGTTTTTCATATAGGGGATTTCTCAGTACAATATACCCCGATTGAAGCTCAAAAAAATACAGCACATTTAAAACTTCCGATAGGTATAACCATAACGGACCCTGCACATAGTTCCCCGATTAATCCGGAAGTTAAAAGCATTTTGGAAAAAATCACTACTTTCAAGCTTCAGGCTAAAGCATGGCAAGATTTGAGCAGTGGCGATATTGAAAACGGGAAAAAAAAGTTGGCAGCAGTTGGTACCAAGCTTCTAAATATGGGTGAATCATTGCTGGCTTCACAAGTAGAGCAAGAATTGAATAATCTGGAAATCCGTGGCTCCGCTACCCCCGAAGGGAAAAAACGGATAAAATACGGGACAAGAGGTCTAACCGGACTTTTTGAAGATTAGGAAGCCTAGCTAAAGCGAGAAAAAAGGTCATATTAATGATTATCTGTCCAAACTGTGGAATAAAACAAATAGAAGGCACTCTTTTTTGTAACGATTGTGGCATTGACTTAACCAATCTGGAAGAAGATGCTAACTCAAGTCACGACCCTTCCCGCGAAGGTAAATTTACCACTGCCAATATTCCACCTTCTAACTTTAGTATGCCCGTTGTTTCTGAGCAGATGCCTCTAGTAACGCCACCTACTGTGGCTACTGGTCCGATACGCAAGGATTTAAAGCTTGTGGTATTAAATACCGGAAGGCGTATGGAATGCCCCGACCGTTCTAATATTATCATCGGCAGAAGCGATGCAATTTCGGGTGAAACCCCTGATATTGACCTTAGCCCTGATGATGCTTTAGAATTAGGGGTATCGCGGCGGCACGCTTGTATTACTTTTCGCGAGGGTATCCCCTTTCTTACCGACCTCGGTAGTACAAACCGCACCTTTATCAATAGGCAAGTACTGATGCGAGGACAACCTAGCATGCTAAAAGATGGCGATGAAATCCGAATGGGCAATGCCATTCTAAAAGTGTTATTTAAACCGGATGCTAAATAATCCGTTCAAATAAACCGGATGCCTTGCATCTATAAAAATACGGAGAGTAGTTGTGGCTATAGTAATTTTACATGTACTAAATCAGGATGCGATTGTAGGCGAAATGGATAAGCTCCCTGACCCCAAAGATTCTTTCGTCTCTATCTCCAACCCACGCAAAATGGATAACCGCCCTGTCACCTTTATTGATAAACGGGCAAAAGTTATAATGTTTCCTTGGAACCAGATTTTCTTTATCGAAGTAATGGAAAGCGAAGAAGAAAAGCGCGACACCTTGAATATTTGGCGAGAATGAGCGAAATTATTAAAACTGAAGCTTCGGAAAACGCCGAAGCAAATACACCAACTATTGCTGCTGCAAATCCTGACAACCCGGAAAGGCAGAGTTTTCCAGCTTACGCCAAGCTAAATCTTTCCCTTGAAATCCTGAGCAAACGCCTAGATGGATTTCATGACTTGGCTTCGGTTATGCAAACCGTTTCGCTGGCAGATACCTTATACCTTGCGCCCTCAGCCGACATTGAGTTCGATTGTAATTTGCCCGAATTGGTGGACGAAACCAATCTGGTGTGGCGTGCTGCCAACATGCTGCATGAGTTGGTGCCATTCGGAGAAAAACGCGGCGTGAGCCTTTATCTCGAAAAAGCTATTCCGGTTGCCGCAGGTTTGGGCGGTGGCAGCAGCGATGCCGCTACCGCGCTTTTCGCCATAAATTGGTTCTGGAATCTAGGGCTTAGCGCGGAAAAACTGGAGGAGATGTCGGCGAGGTTAGGCAGCGATGTACCATTCTTTATCAAAGGCGGTACTGCGCTGGTGGAAGGGCGCGGCGAGAAACTAACCCCTTTACCGCCGTTAGGCAAATATTGGATGGTTTTACTTTACCCGGAAGTAAATTTACCCGCTAACAAAACCGCCACCCTCTATCGTAGCTTGGCGCGTAACGACTTCAGCGGAGGGCAAATCACCCGCGAACTGGTAAAATCCATACGGGCGGAAAAGCCTCTATCCGAATCGTTATTATTCAATAGTTTTGAACGGTTGGTATATGACCTGTTTCCCGAAATAGATTATTACCGTAACGCAATGGTCAATGCCGGAGCAGAGTTCGTACGTGTTTCAGGCAGCGGACCCACCCTCTATGCGCTAGTTGGCAGCAAAGAAGAGGGTCGCAACATTGTGAATACCCTTGAGCAAGCGGGGTATCTGGTTTACCTAGCAGAAACGGTGGAATCCACCTTCGCATAGAATTGCTTGAACTCTTGCGCCAGATAAGGATTCCACATCGCCCCTGTTCCGCTCTGCACCCCATCCACGCCCAGTTCCAAATATTCCAACGCATCGGGCGCAGTCATTACCCCACCCACCCCGATAAGTGCAAGGTCGCTTGAAGAAATGCCTAACGCGCGTCTGGTTTCCAGCAAGCGTTTTACCATTGCCTGCCCTGCCGATTTGATTGCTGCCCCGCAAATTCCGCTGGACAAGCGACCATTACCGGGTAGAGCCTGAACACCTTCAGAAGTACGCACATTTGCCGGAATAGTATTGATAGCCGCCAAAGCGTTTGCGCCACCGCGTACCGCTGCCGAAACCACCTCACGAGTTAGGTTGTCATCGCCCAAAAAGCCCATCTTCAGGATTAATGGGGTACTTCCGAGCCTTTTCCGCATCGCCGCCGCGATTAGCCCCACCGCTTCGGGACTTTGGTATAAACTTCCTTCGCCGCTCTGTACGTTCGGACAACTGAAATTCGCCTCCACCGCTTCTGCGCCCGCCTGTTTCGCCCACTCTCCCGCCAGCGCAAAATCTTCCGCCAGTTCTTGCAGCGTTCCGCCCACTTTAACAGTGCCAACCACGCTCACCACCAACATTTGCCCTTCGTGAATAGCAGCGCGAGCTTTCGCCACATCCTCTTGCCATGTTTGCGGGTCGCGGCTTGGCATCCCAAACGAGTTGGTAATACTAAGCTGTTCAAGCGGGCTGCTATCATCAGGAAGGCAGGTCAGTTCCGGTTTAGCTCCACGCGGCATCATTTGTTCCGGCGAAGTGGCTACCGCCAGCACGTTGGGAAAAGGATGAACAGGGATACGCAGCGTTCGCACCGTTTTATAGGTCAGCACATCAAAACCTAAATCAGCGTACAGTTTGATATAGGCAGAATTGAGCAACGGACCCGCCGGAACGCCCAACGGCGAGTTGAGCTTTTTGCCGAAAAAGCTATAAGCTGGCAACCCCCGATTGATTTCTGCCAGAACGGGCAGTTTTCCGGCAAACTCCGGTCCGCGCTCGTAATTTTCGTCATAGCTCAAACCGATGTTATAGGTTGAATTTGTTTTCATCTATATTGCTCTTTTTTCAGTTTTATATGAAGGTTCTAACTATCTTTCGTAAAAGCGTTCACCTTGAGTACCTTCGGGCGAACGGGCAAACACCTCGTCCATAAGTTCATCGAACTCGCGAGTGTTGCGCTCGTCCAGCACGCTACGCACTTCCGTCTCGCCTTCGCGCCAATCAATTACCAGCCCACGATACCACGTCTTGAATTTCTCAAGCTGTGGGTCGTCTGTATTCACGATAAAAGCTTTCCCTTCATTGACTGCCGTAATTTTGTCAAAAGGGATTTCCAGTTCGCGCTTACCATCTTCAGTTTCAACCCACAGTTTAGCTTCATCCAGAATAACCCGGCGCGGTTCATTTTTCAAGGCGTTGGCAAGCAGTTTCAGGATTAGTAGCCACAATGCCACCATCACCAGTTCTACAATAAGCCAAACCGACCACCCCGGATTCATGGTACTGAGTACCAAAAATGCTACAGAAAGTAATATAAACAGAGAAAAAACTGCAATTATAACAAAGCCGCTGTTCCGAGTAGGATGATGCGGCTCGTAAATTTTCTGTGTCATAGCCAACCTTGAGAACAAGGGACAAGTTAGCTACTTGCCCCCGTCGCGTTTTACTTTACCACTTGCCCAGTACGCCGGACAACAACGCCATACGCACATACATGCCGTTGGAAGCTTGCTCGAAATAAACTGCTTGCGGCAATTCATCCACCGCTTCGTCAATTTCGCCGACACGCGGCAACGGGTGCATGATTATGGCAGTGGGCTTCATACTTGCCACCGTATCCAGCGTGACACGGTAAGAGCCGCTCACCGCCTGATAGGCTTCCTCGCTCTCGAAGCGTTCCTTCTGTACGCGAGTAATGTACCACACGTCTGCCTGATTAGCCACCTCATTGATGTCTTTAGCGACACTCATCTGAACGCCCTTCGCCTTCAGTTCCTCTACCAGTTCTTCTGGCATATTCAAAGATTCAGGTGATACAAATATAAGCTTGACATTGCGGTATAGGCTTAACAGCTTTGCCAACGAATGGACGGTGCGCCCATGTTTCAGGTCTCCCACCAAACCCACCGTCAGGTCGTCAAGACCGCCACATTTCTGGTTGATAGTGTAGGTATCCAGCAACGCCTGAGAAGGATGCTCACCCACACCATCACCCGCGTTTATCAATGGAATATTAGGTAAGCCTTGCTTAGTGCGCTCTTTATAAATTGCTAAGGCTGCCTCTGCGGCTGCGCCTTTCTGGTGGTGGCGCAACACAATAAGGTCGGCATACCCGGACAGCACCCGCACGGTATCGGAAAGAGTCTCGCCCTTTGAAACCGAGCTGAACTGCACCCCTACGATGTTGTGAACCTCACCCCCCAAACGCTTCATAGCAATGCTAAAACTAGAGTCAGTGCGGGTGCTGGCTTCATAAAACAAATTGACCAAGATTTTGCCGCGCAAAATATCGGTTGAGCCGTTCTGCTCTTTAATACGCTTCATCCAGTCGGCTTCTTCAAAAAAACGGTCAAGGTCGGTGCGACTGAATTGCTCAACTGAAAGCACCGCTTTTCCGGTTAAAACACCGTTTATAGGTTCTGCTACAGTAAATAGCTTGCTTCGTTCCTCGTATGTTAGCATACTACCCCCTTAATTTTATGATGAGTTATGCAATTCCCCTAAGCAGAAAGCCGGAAATTGCATTCGGGCGAACATCCCCCGCATCTGTCAGGAAACTCACCCCTCAAAACTTAATACATTTGCGCTCCCCGGCGCAGCCAGCACCTTCCCATCCTCAAAGACCAGTTGCCCACGCAGCCAAACCCGCCGCACGCGCCCCTGTCCTTTCATACCAACGAAAGGAGTCCAGCCACACTTTGTATATAGTCCCTCATTCGAAAATTCGTATTTATCAGTCTCATCAATTTCCACCTCGCCCTCGCCTTCTGGCAGTCCGAAAACGCGGCGCGGCGCAATTGCCAACAATTCCACCAAGCGGGCAAGGTCAAATCCGGCGCGTCCTTCCGCCACCTCGCGGTACATCAGCCCGAAGGTGGTTTCCAAACCCGGCACGCCAAAGGGCGGTTTGCTGCTATTTTTTTCGGCGCGAGTGTGAGGCGCATGGTCGGTAGCGAGCATATCAATTGAGCCATCCGCCAGACCTTGCCACAAGGCGCGTACATCTTCTTCCGTTTGCAAAGCCGGACTCATCCGGGCATAAGCGCCGAGCTTATCGGGCGCAGCCGCATGCTCCGTCAAAAACAGGTGGTGGGGCGCAACCTCACAGGTAATGGCAATGCCCTTTTCTTTAGCCGCCCGGATTACTTCCAATTCCGGCTTTTTGCTAAGGTGGCAAATATGGATACGCCGGTTATAAAGCGTCGCCAGCCCAATAACCGCCGCCACAGTCGCGCCCTCAGCATGTATCATAATCGGCTTATGAGGGTAACGCTCTGCCGGATACCAGTTTAAAAAAATAGCCAGCATAGCCGGCAATCCCTCAAAAATAATATTTCCATGTGTGTGTCCAAAATACGCTTTCAGCCCCGCCACTCGCTGGACGATTCGAGGATACTCAGACCCATTTTCGGGAGTTGCCCCGAAATTAAAGCCCACATCACACACGATTTTCGCCCTTGCCAGCCCTATTTTCTCCTCTAACGCCGCCTCAGTGGTGGTGGGAACGAGGTTATTGGGCATGTCTAGCAGGGCAGTATAGCCGCCCGCCAACGCGGCACAGGTGCCGGTATAGAAATCTTCCTTATCGGTGCTGCCCGGTTCACGCAAATGAACGTGCGGGTCAGCAAAGGATGGCAATTTTAGCATGCGTTTTACAACCCCACGTAACGGCGCACCTCATCGTAACGCGCTCGGTCAATTTTGCCAGTTTCCAAATAACGCTCCAGCAACTGCGACAAATTGATTACAGTATGAGTACGGTAGCCTTTTTCTTCCAACGCCTGTACGCCGCCCTGCTGGCGGTCAACCACCATCAAAAGGTCGTGTACTATCAACCCGGCATGCTCCAATTTCTCAATCGCCTCAAACTTGCTGTAAGCCAACGAAACAACATCATCAATCAAGAGCGCGGTTTGCCCCGCCTTGAAATCACCGTCAATCTCTACACCAAGCCCATAGCCTTTGGTATCCTTGCGAGGCGAAATCATCGGGCGCGAGGTGGTATAAGCCAGCACCGCCACCAACGGCGTTACGGCAGTGGGAATATCGGCGTATAAGTCGAAATTCAGGCGGCAACAAATCTTATCCAACAAAGCGCAAGTGTAGGACATTACGCTAGGGTAGCTGCGTAAAATCCGCAGGTTCAGGTAAATTGGCGAAAGAGGCGCGGTTGGGTCGGTTTCATGCTGTTTCAGCTTGAAAGCGCCAAACTTGACCGCCCCGATTTCAAAATATAGGTCTGCCAAACGATTATATTCAGCGGACGTAATTTCAGCCACCGACAGGTCAATTGGGTAATCGTGCATTAGTCTATCCTCGCTTTAATGTCCTCAGCTAGTTTGCCTGCGGCAAGCTTGGCAGCTTCGGCGAAAGTTTCATCTTTTCCGGCGTAAATAATGCCCCGGCTACTGTTAATTATCAGACCATAGCCTTGAGAGTCGCGCCCGTACTTCAAAACTGCGTCAAGGTCGCCCCCCTGCGCCCCCACTCCCGGCACCAGCAAAGGCACATCTGGCGCAATCGCTCGAATTTGCGCCAGTTCAGCAGGGTAAGTTGCACCCGCCACCAGCCCCACATTACGATTATGATTCCAATCATTGGCGGCAAGTTGCGCCACTTTCAAATAGAGTGGTGTACCCTCAGCCCCAACCGACAACATCTGCAACTCGGCAGAACCGGGGTTGGATGTTCGGCATAGTATGAACACGCCCTTTTCGGCGCGTTCCAGATATGGTGCGAGCGCATCGCCGCCCAGATAGGGCTGCACCGTCACCGCATCTCCTCCGAAATAATCGAAAAGAGAGGCGACATAGCCTTTGTTGGTACTAGCTATATCGCCTCTTTTGGCATCCAAAATCAATGGAATCTCAGGAAAGCGGCTACGCAGGTAGTCGCCCAACCGCTTCAAAGCCTTTAATCCGGGCGGACCTATCTGTTCAAAGAAAGCCAAATTAGGCTTGAAAGCGCACACCGATTCGGCAGTAGCCTCTACAATAGCGCGGCAGAAAGCATAATAGCTTTCCTCAATCGCTTCCTCTTCTGTACCTTGCTTGAGAAAAGCGGGCATTTGGGAGTATTCGGGGTCAAGACCCACACATAGAAAAAAGCCATCTCGCCAGCGCCTTTCGAGCATTCTCCCGAAGTGGCGCGCGGATGGACTTGTATCGCTACTAAGCTCGCGCGGTTGTATCACCGATTCCTCTTATTTTCACAATTATAAATCACTCGCCCTAGTCAAAGTTTTGATTATTATACAACATGATTTTCGATTCGGAAAGCTCTAAGCGTGATATGTCGCATACTAATTTTTATCTACTGCATTACTAGGCACTTCTCACCTTGTTAGGGCTTTTCAATGTGACCTTAAAAGAAGCTCCCTGTTTGACCAGAAGAGGGTAAGTACCTATTGTACTGGCTGTGCTATTAACAATGCTGTCTTAGCCCGGATGGATTTCTTGAATGTCAAAAATATTATTCTCTGAAAAGCCCTGTGCAAACTTTTAACTTGCTTGACATTTATAGCATTTATTGATACAATTTTATTCGGTTAGCTGTATATATTATAAACTGGGAACAGGAAGAGTAAGTTCTAACTACCTTTAGAGAGTGAGGGTCAGAGGCTGAAAGCCCTTACAGGCAATAGGAGAACCAAACGTAGCCTGGGAGTTCTGCCCTTGAAATTTTCTAAGTAGGGGGTAGCGGGTAAGGACCGTTATATCTGCGCTGAGAGCAGCCTTTTCGGCTTGCTGAAGGTAGGGTGGTACCACGCAAGGCTTTTGCCCTTTCGTCCTTACGGAGACGAAAGGGAATTTTTATTTTATAGGCTTTTTGTGATTACATAGAGATGAGAGGAAATTACAATGACGGATACTAACAAAAAAGAAATGCCAAAAGCCTATGACCCTAAAACTACCGAAGAGCGGCTTTATAAATTCTGGGAAGAAAACGGCTGGTTTACTCCTAAAATTGATGCAAATCGCAACCCCTACGTAATAATCATGCCACCTCCCAACGTGACAGGCGCATTACATCAGGGACACGCTATGTTTGTGGGTGTGGAAGATGCGCTAGTGCGGTGGCGACGCATGAACGGCGATTCTGTGCTGTGGCTGCCCGGTAGCGACCACGCCGGAATCAGCGCCGAAACGGTGTTAGAAAAACAGGTGCGGAAGGAATTTAAAAAGAGCAAAAATGAAATCGGTAGAGAAGCTTTCCTGAAACGTATGTGGCAATGGATGGATGAATATCGCGATGTGATTGTCAACCAATTGCGTGTGTTAGGAGCAAGTTGCGATTGGACTCGCAAATGCTTTACGATGGATGAAGGTCCTCAACGTGCGGTGCGTACCATTTTCAAGAAAATGTATGACGAAGGCTTAATCTATCAGGCTGAGCGCATCGTGAACTGGTGTCCCGGTTCGCAAACGGTGGTCAGCGACCTTGAAGTGAACATGATTGAGGAAGAAGGCTTTCTGTGGCACATCCGCTATCCGGTGAAGGATGCGCCTGAGCGTTATGTGATTGTGGCAACCACTCGCCCAGAAACTATGCTTGGCGATACAGCGGTAGCAGTACATCCCGAAGACGAACGTTACAAAGACCTGCATGGCAAAATGCTAATGCTACCGCTCATGAACCGCGAAATCCCGATTGTCGCAGATGAGGGTGTGGATAAGGAGTTCGGCACAGGTGCAGTGAAAGTTACGCCCGGTCATGACCCGCTCGACTTTGAAATCGGGCAGCGTCATAATCTGCCGGTCATCACCATAATGAATCTGGACGCTACAATCAATGAGAATGGCGGACAATATCAAGGGTTAGAGCGTTTTGCGGCACGCAAGCAAGTGGTAAAAAACCTTGAAGAACAGGGCTATCTGGTGAAAACCGAACCCTATCGCCACTCTGTGCCTTACAGCGAAAAAGCGGACGTGCCGATTGAGCCGCTAGTGCGGATGCAATGGTGGCTTAAAATTCAACCGCTTTCCGAACCAGCCTTACAGGCGGCGTTGGATGGGCGTGTGAAATTTGTGCCGGAGCGTTTCACCAAAGTTTATACCCAATGGCTTGAAAATATCCACGACTGGAATATCTCGCGCCAACTTTTCTGGGGGCATCGAATCCCGGTTTGGTACTGCGGAAATTGCGGCAAACAAACCTGTACTGCTAACGATTCTTTAAAGGCTTGTGAGCATTGTAGCAGCGATAAAGTTACCCAAGATGCCGATGTGCTGGATACTTGGTTCAGCAGTGGGTTGTGGACATTTAGTACGCTAGGTTGGCCCGACCAGACCGAAGATTTAGCCTATTTTTATCCCGGCGCAGTTATGGAAACCGGCTACGACATTATCTTCTTCTGGGTGGCGCGTATGATAATGTTGGGAATCTATGCAATGGGCGAACCGCCTTTCCATACCGTCTATTTGCATGGCTTGGTGCGCGATGAAAAAGGCGAGAAGATGAGCAAAAGCAAAGGCAATACCATTGACCCGCTCGAAACTATTGATAAATACGGCTCGGATGCGCTGCGCTTTACCCTACTTACCAGCAGCACACCGGGGGTGGATACCAAGCTTTCCTTTAGCAGAATTGTGGACAGTCGCAACTTTGCCAATAAAATCTGGAACGCTACCCGCTTCATAACTATGAACCTAGAGGCGGAAATGCCTCCGGTACAAGATGAAGATTTACAGCTTACGCCGGGAATGCCACTGGCAGATCGCTGGGTGATTAGCCGCTACAGCCTTCTAGCGCAAGATGTGAATCGCTTAATGGAAACCTATCAATTGGGTGAGGCTGGCAGATTAATCTATGACTTCCTGTGGAGCGAATTTTGCGATTGGTACATCGAAAGTTGCAAAATTCGCCTGAGCAGTGGCAACCCCGAAGAAAAACTGGCGGTGCAAAAGGTATTAGTTGGCGTATTGGAACGCTCTTTGCGTTTGCTACATCCCTTTATGCCTTTCGTTACCGAAGAATTGTGGCAAAACCTGCCGCACTTTGGCGAGGCGTTGATAATTGCCGAATGGCCGGCAGCACTTGAAAAAGACGCTGACTCGGTGCGCTCGTTTGAAGAATTGCAAGAAGTCATCCGAGCGGTGCGGAATGCTAAGGTGGAAGCAAAGGTTGAGAGCAAACGTGTACCAGCCATCGTGTTGACAAAACCCGAAGAACTGGCGCTATTCGAGTCTGAAAAAGACACGCTTGTTCGCCTTGCCGGAATAGATGCCGCCAACCTGCAAATCGTTGACCAGTTACCTATTGCTCCCTCTCAAGCAATGGCGCTTGTCACCGTTGCAGCAACTGTGTACTTGCCACTGAGCGGGTTGCTTGACCTTGAACAGGAACGGTCGCGTCTCTCCAAAGAAATCGAAGATGCTCGGCGCGAAACAGAGAAAAGCCTTGCAATGCTTTCAAATTCTAACTTTGTGGATCGCGCCCCCGCGCCGGTTGTCGAGAAAGAACGCGAAAAACTTGCCGCCGCGCAGGAACGAGCCATTAAATTACAGGAACGTTTAAATTCTCTGCTATAATGGCGTTGAAAATGCTTCCCCCCTTTCAAAAACAAAAAGGGGGAAGTTTCTGACTTTTACAATTTTCAGAGCTATTTTGGCATTAAAGGACTCCCATATATAGCAAACAACCATCATTATTTGGCTTGATTCTAATTATGGGTGCAGGGGGTTGATTAATTGCAAGTAAAATCGTATGAAAAAAAGAAGAGCATTCAGAAACCTTGAGTTTGCTGACTGCCCTCCTCCCGACGAAATTATATTAACACCATTTCCAGAGTTTGTCAACAGGTTATTAACTGGGGAGTGCCTATCTTGGAAGAGGTGAATTTTAATTTTGCCAAACATCTGAGGCTGCTTAACAATAGCAAAAATCTATTATAGCGTGCTACCTCTGCATTACTAGGCACTCCCTTAACTGGGCAATGATGGCAGCAAATCATGGGCGATTAGTCTTTACCAAGCCATTTGTCCATGTATGCCAGTGGGTTTTCGCTTTCCTCTCCGCTGTCGGCGATTTTGATTATTGTAATCACTTTGCTTGCTCCGGCGAGACGCATAGCTTTTGTCATTGCCGGAACTAATGCCAGCACTGCTTCAAGCTCTCCCTGTACCCACGTTCCCAACGGACCTACCTGATATTTGAGTCCTGATTGCTCTATCACCGCAATAGCTTTGTCCACAAAAGCATAAGGCGCAGATGGGTCATTCGTTAGTGGATTCGGTAATACTTGTAAATCAGCAATAACCACTTTGTTGCCTCCTTCTTGTTTATATTTATATGGGAAAGCAAAACGTTGCTATCGCCAAATGAATCGACAAACTGAAACCTATCAATTCTTACGCTCTTGTAGTTGGCAAAGCGGTTCATTCTTTCATGATAAATTACTATTGCCGAATTTAATCTTTCCCCTGTTTAAATCTTTTTTATTTACTCAAAAGACCGCTACTTCTCAGCAGGATACTCGCCTAGTTCGGCTAAAATACGTTGCGCGATTTCTTCGCAGCGTGTCGGTTCGTTCTCCCAAGCAGATGCAGCCGCATAGCTTGCACAAGCGGAGCAACCATATACGCTTGACTGAAAAATCTCAACTTCCAGACCAGCGGTTGCGCCCGCTTTTTGTTCGAGGGACTCCAATTCTTCCGCAAATTCAGCGGGAAGCACCCCCTCTTTTATAGAATGTGCCGCACAAAGAGCCTCTATTGCCTCTTTCCTGAGAACTTCAAGGCGTTCGTTGAACCACATCGTAAGATGGGTTTGCTGCCACGCCTTGTAACGCATGCGAGAGCGAGGCGTACCTTCTCTTTGGTATTCTTTAGAATTTCTACGAGGCATATCCAGCTTTCTTTGATTATGAAAGGGAAAAAACAGCTTGTAATATTACCCCTAGCAACCCGTACAAGTGAGGGTTCTATTCGGGCTACCACCGGGCAGTGATTTGAACTCTTCTTGCGAAATAAATTGTACCCGTTTTCTGGTATTTGTGACACATTGTTAAATAGATCACAAGAAAAACCATATCCCGTGATATAATTTTAATTAATGTTGTAAAATAACAATATAAGAGGTGGAGCCATTAATACTAAACTTGCTGCAAACATTATGCTATAAAGTTTCCCCCGGAGGCAATATGGACGCTGATGTTCTGAGTGACTCTTGCAAAATTCTAATCATCGAGAACTCTTCAGAAGATAGAGCTATCGTAAAGGGTTATTTGAGCCAAGACCGCAACCGCACCTACCTGTTTGAAGAAAGCGAACATGGAAAAACCGGGCTTGAGCTTTGTCTAACCGGGCAGCCCGACTTAATTCTGTTGGAGTTCCGACTTCCTGATATGACAGGCTTGGAATTTCTGAAAGCTTTGTCCGAACGGGTGCGGGAACTACCCTGCCCAATAATAGTCTTCAACGGACAAGGTAACGAGAATGTTTCCACCGAGTGCATGAAATATGGGGCGTATGATTATCTGGTTAAAGATACGCTTACCCCCGAAAGTCTCCAACTCTCTGTTCAAACCAGCCTTCAAATCTACCAGCGCAAGTTACAAGAATACTACTTTCGTAATTCCTCGATTCTTGAGAGTATCAGCGATGCTTTCTATGCCCTCGATGCGGATGAGAAGTTCATTTATGTGAATCGCAAAACAGAAGAACTATGGAATATGCGCCGGGAAGAACTACTCGGCAAAAAAATCTGGGATATATTTTCGCAAACAATTGGTTCTCTGTCTTACCAACTTTTACGACAAGCTATAACCGAGCAGGTTACAGTTAGTTTTGAAATCTATTCTAATTTCATTCAGCGGTGGGTAAAGGTTAGAGTTTACCCATCAGACGGAGGGATTTCGGTTTATTTCCAAGATATAACGGCGCAGAAACAAGCTGAAGAACAAATGCAGCGCTGGAATCAAGAATTGGAAATGCGGGTGGAGAAGCGTACTGCGGCACTTGCAACCGAGATTGCGGAGCGCAAGAGGACTGAGGAGAAACTTCAAGAGACTAAAGAACTATACCTGAGCCTGTTTAATACCATAGTAGTGTTGCACGGTCTGGATGGCACAATCCTAGCCTCTAATCCAAGCGCGGAACGTATATTGGGTATTCTAACGGCGCATATAACAGGGCGTACCTCCTTTGACTCCAGCTGGCAAGCTCTCCACGAAGATGGCACTCCTTTTCCGGGAGAAACTCACCCAGCGATGATAACTTTGCAGACCGGAAAAGCCTGTAGAGAAATTATAATGGGCTTGCGCGGGTCTGATGATACGATGAAATGGATTTTGATAAACAGCGAGCCTTTGTACCAGACGGACGGAACCACTTTACGGGGTGTGGTCGCTTCTTTTAGCGACATAACAGAAAAATATGTAGTTGCACGGGCAATCTATGAGAGCGAGGAGCGTTACCACTCTCTGTATGACAACAATCTTTATGGTGTGTTATTGGCGGAGGCAGATGGTAGCATATTGGCGGCTAATCCGGCGGTTTGTCAGATGTTGGGATACGAAGAGCAAGAAATCATAGCGTTGGGTCGGGACGGTGTGGTTGAACGGAGTGCGGAACAAATACAGCGCGACCATGAGCAATTGCAGATTTTTGGTAAGATTCAGCGGGAAACCGTTTTCATTCATAAGAATGGAACTAGGCTGCTGTGTGAGGATGCTACCAGTATTTACCGGGATAAAAATGGTCAGGAACAGATTTGTGTCGTAATTCACGACATCAGCGCACGCAAAAATGCGGTGGAAGCTTTGCGTCAGAGCGAAGAACGTTTTCGCATCCTTGCCGAGAATAGCATCGATATGATTAGCATGCTGTCACCTGAAAGAGTTTTCGAGTATATCTCACCTGCCTGCCAAAGAATAATAGGTTTCACGCCGGAAGAATTAATTGGGCATCACTACAACGAACATATTCACCCGGACGATCTGGAGGCTCTTCAAAAAAATCGGGCAAATCGGTTAGAGCAAAATAACAAGTCTTTCATAACCTGTCGCGCCCGCTGTAAAAACGGCGAGTACATTTGGGTGGAAAATAGCTCTCAGGCCATAACCGATCCGGTTACTGGTCAACTGCTCAATATCATCTCTGTAACTCGTGATATAACCGAACGGCGGAAAATAGAGGAGGCTTTGGCAGATGAGAAACTCAAAGCTAAAAACCTTGAGTCTTTAGGAGTGCTGGCTGGAAGAATCGCCCACGATTTTAACAATATCCTAACTGCTATTCTGGGTAGTATCTCCCTTGCCAAAATCCAATTGGAGACTCAAGAAATACTTGAACAAACCTTAGCCGAAGCCGAAGCAGCCACCTTTAGAGCAGCGGGGCTGGTATCTCAATTACTAACCTTTGCTCAGGGTGGCGCACCCATACGGGAAAAAGCCAAATTGCACGAAATTATCCTTGATACAGTTCAGTTTTTAACGGGTGGCTCCACTACGAAATGCATTTTCAAGTTATCACCTCACCTGTGGATGGTGGAAGTTGACCGAACCCAACTCAGCCAAGTGCTTCAAAATATAACCTTAAATTCCATGTATGCTATGCCTAAAGGCGGAAATATAAACATAGAAGCCCTCAATGTCAGTTTGGATGAAACCGAAACATTTGACTTAAAACCCGGTAACTATGTGCATATAACTATTCAAGATGAGGGAAGCGGCATCAAGCCGGAAGATTTGAATCGGGTATTTGACCCTTATTACACCACCAAACCATTGGGCAGTGGTTTGGGTTTAGCAATAGCTTACTCAATCATAAAAAAACATGGAGGAGCTATAACAATAGAAAGCGAGTGGGGACGAGGTACGAGGGTGAGCATTTATTTGCCGGCGGTAGGAAATGAGGAAGTACCGCCACCGCTGCAAAAACAACAGACCCACTCGTTTGTCAAAGGGCGAGTGTTGTTGATGGACGATGAAAAAATGCTGCTTCGGATATCGGCAAAAGCTCTGAAAAGGATAGGTTTCGAGGTTGAAGAAGCTGCGGACGGGCAAGAAGCGCTTGAGAAATACAGGGAAGCTAAAAATAGGAAGCAGCCCTTTACACTGGTAATATTGGACTTGACCATACCGGGCGGCATGGGTGGTCTGGAAACTATCGAAAAGCTGCTGCAACTAGACCCATCAGTAAAGGCAATTGTCTCAAGCGGTTATTCAAACGACCCGGTGCTGGCAAAATACGGGGACTATGGCTTTGTGGACGTACTTAAAAAACCCTACAATTTGGCAACGCTGGAGGAAGTAGTAAGACAGGTTATTCATTAATTTTAGGGTAGCTGCACAGCAAGGACAAAAAGGGGTTGGTGTTCACTCTCTTTTCCCCCTTAAAGGGTTAGGGGTGAATAGTTACGAATAAGGAAAAGCATACTTCCCCGACCTGTTATACTTATAAAGGCGATAAAAACAATAGCGCAAGGATATAGATTGCCAAGATATGTTCATCAAAACCGAGAATAACCACTCTAACGTCAAAGTAACATTGAAGTTGAACAAAGCCGTTGCGATAGCAAGCGCAATTTCTGGAATAACCGCGCTATTATATGCTCGTATGTTTGAGCGTAAATGGCTTGAAGTAACCAATCACCGAGTCGAAATTCATAACTTACCGCAAGCATGGCAGGGCTTTCGCTTTGCGTGGATGAGTGATTTACATCTGGGCTATAAACCTTCTTATGAGCCGGTTAGAGCCGCCTTTGACCGGGTTATTGCCGCGAAGCCCGATTTGATTCTTCTGGGTGGAGATTATATGGATCGGGGAAAATGGAAGCCTGTTTGCGATGAACTTTTTGGCAAATTGGCGGCATCCGGGATTCCGATTGTGGGTATCTGGGGCAATCACGATTATTTTGGCAATCGCCGCGACCCTGACAAAAACCTAGCGCATTTCGAGCAGTTGGGCATCCGAATTCTGATTAACGAGGATTTCTGCATGGAAAGGCAGGGTATCCCACAATACTTTATCGGACTAGATGATATTTTGAAAGGCGTGCCAGAACCAATTAGAGCTAAAAAATATCTTCCTGAAGGAGCAAAGCCGCTGGTAACACTCTCGCACAATCCCAACTATATCCGGCGCATGCCTGAAAACTACTCCGAAATTGTTTTATCCGGTCATACACATGGTGGGCAGCTTAACCCACTACCACTACACCGCAAACTGAATTGGCTGCGCTATTCCACCGGCAAACACCACTCGCTTTATCCTACCGGTTGGTACAATGTAAACGGCAATCGCCTGTACACCGGCAGAGGAGTAGGAGTGACACATTGGCCGCTACGCTTCGGCTCACGTCCAGAATTGGCAATATTCGAATTACAATCCTGCAATTGATTTAGCTTTTACTCCGTTTAAACCAGAGGGATTATTCGCGGATGTAGCGCGGTAGCTTCACAAAAAAGCTAGTTCCAACACCTACTTCACTCTCCACCCAGATATGACCACCATGTAACTCTACCAACGAACGAGCAATCGGTAGCCCTAGCCCAGTTCCGCTGGTAGTGTCGTTCTGTTCATGGATGGGGCGACGATAGAAACGGTCAAAAATATGCGTCATCTCCTCTTCAGGGATACCATTACCGCTATCTTTGACCTCAATAATAATCCAGTTTTCTTCTACTAAGATTCCCACCGTAACATTACCGCTATTTGAGGTATATTTTATGGCGTTGGTAAGTAAATTTACCATAATCTGCTCAAGGCGGCGGCGGTCAGCCTTCACCCAATATTCCTGATCAGGTTTTACAAGGCTGAACTTTTGAGAGCGTTCTTCAAAAAGCGGGGTCAAAGTATGGGCGGTTGCCGCCACCGCTTCTACCACCTCCAAAGGCTCCAACCGCAACTGAATACTACCCTGTTCAAGGCGGGTAGCATCGAGCAAGTCGCTAAGCAAATTATTCAACCGCTCACTATTACGGCGAATATTCGCAACCAAACGTAGAAGGGCAGGAGATAGGTCGGGAGGCAAGCTAGTTTCAAGCAACCCCGCGCTCATCTTGATGGCAGACAGCGGGGCGCGTAGGTCGTGCGCCGTCATAGATAGGAATCTTTCCTTCTCCCGGTATAGCTGCGCTTTTTCCAGAGCCAGACCCGCTTTGGTGGCAAAGGTTGCCAGCAACGCTTTATCTTCAAGACTAAATCCACGAGCAGTGGCGGAATACACTTCCAGCACACCGCTGATTTTACCGTATTGCCGAATAGGAGCAATTAGCATGGCGTGGGGCTTTACACCATCAAGAAAAGGCTGTAGGTGTTCGAGATCGGCTTTTTCATGCAAGCTAATTGTCTCGTCAGCCTCTAGCAATTTAGCAGCAGGCGAATTTTCCGTTGCTTGAAAAGTATGAACGCAGGTTTCTGGGTTCAACCCAACTTGCGCTTTCAAGTTGAAGCGATTATGTTTTTCTTCAAATACATAAAGAGCGGCGGCGGGCAATTCGAGTAATCGGCAAGCCGCTCCCGTAATTTGACCAAAAAGTTCCTCTGGGTCAATAGTACGATTAAGTATATCTGCCATCTCCGCGAGCATTTCAGCACGTTTATGCGCCATCTCAACCGTGTTGTACAATCTGGCATTAATCAATGCCACCGCTGCCTGACGAGCAAACAGAGTCAACCACCATTCATCCTCTGAGGTAAACTCAGTTGCATCCTGCTTATCGGTCATGTAAAGGTCGCCGACTACCCTATCATTAATAGAAACGGGTACGCCTAGCAAACTGGTCATAACAGGGTGTTTGGGAGGGAAACCGCTCCGGCGCGGGTCTAATGCCATATCGCGCACTCGAATAGGTTTGCCCTGCTTAATCAACACACCTAGCAAGCCATGCCCACGCGGGGGCTGTCCTATATTTTCCCGGTCTTGTTGAGGAATCCCGCTGGTAATAAATGAGGTTATAACGCCCTGCTCATTGACAATTCCCAAAGCAGTATATTTGGCATTAGCAAATTCACGGGCTGTATCAGCAATACGCTGTAAAACCGTGGTAAGATCTAATTCGCTGGAAATAATAAGTGAGGCATTAGCCAGCGCTTGCAACCGCTCCATCAAACTAAAATTAAAAGATTCTCCAGCATGGTTTTCAAGGGAAAACTGCACTGTTGGTTCATAGGGACCACTACTCAAAGCCAACTACCCCTCTTTTTCTAAGGCTTGAGATACGGGTTTATATATTAATTATAAGCATACCAATTGATTCCAAATTGTCAACAAGGAAATTTTAGCTTTTTCTTAAACGGTTATTTGACAAAAAAAAGACTGCCACAAAAATGTGACAGTTATTGTTAAGTTTGCTCTGCCCGATGCGGACACCGCACCAAGTTTCATCTTCTTGTATTGAAAATTCGTTTATAGTATTTGCATAAGTAGCAAAATTTTAGGCAACTCTTTCTTTCTTTTTAAGACGGGGAGCAGCCACCACCGCGCGGAAATTGCCTACTACCAATAGCGTGATACTCAAAGCAAAGCCGGGAGCTAACGCCAGCCATGGCGCAGTCAGCAAATAAACTTGGGCGCTAGTCAACATGTTCCCCCAACTCGCATTGGGTAATAGGATTCCCGCTCCCAAAAAACTGGCAGTTGCTTCCAAGATTACCGCTCTTCTTAGCTCAGAAACACCCGCGATAAATAACACCGGACCGAGCGCAGGCATTATACCGCGAATCAAAATCCGTGAAGCAGAAGCGCCTATCGATTGGCTGGCTTCTACCCAAAGCATCTCTTTTAGCTCACGTACCTGACCACGCGCCAATCGGGCAACGGGCATCCAACCGGTAAGCCCAATGGTTAGAATAAGCTGGAATTCTCCTGCGCCGTACACAGCCGCCACCAAAAGTATGATTATTATAGTTGGCACTGCCAAGCTGAAATCTACAAAACGCATTATTAGGTTATCCAGCCACCCGCCTAGATAGCCCGCCAAACTGCCAAAAGCAGTACCGAGTAATAGGGAAATAGCTGCCGAACTGAAACCTATTATTAGCGAAACTCGCGCACCCGCCAGCACCCGCGCTAAAACATCCCGCCCATTTTCATCGGTTCCAAGCAGCGCGTTGAAACTAGGAGGCTCTACAAAACGATATAAGTCAATTCGGTTGGGGTCAATGCGAATAAACAATGGACCCGTTAGGAGTAACACAAACCACAGTAACCCTAAAATAACCGGGATAGAAATACGGCGTTTTAGCAGTCGGTTTGTAAGTAATAGCCGATTTTTAACCGCTTTAGCGCCCCCCGGTAAAACTCGCACCAGTGGGGCAAGGCTTTCATTTCTTTCGTCAATTTCAACCATACTTAATCCTTGGGTCGGCTAGATGATACAAAACATCGGATAACCAGCTACAAAACAGCACAGTAACCGCTACTAGCATGCTTATTGCCAGCACTACCGGATAATCGCGCCGCCCGAAGCTATCCACCATAAGTTGCCCTATTCCGGGCCAAGCAAACACCGCTTCCACCACTGCTGAACCTCCCAGCAAATCCGGCAGCGCCATTCCACCTAGGCTGATTATGGGTATCAGGGCATTGCGAATAGCGTGCCGAAATACCACCCAACTTTCACTCAAGCCCTTTGCTCTAGCGGTACGGATATAGTCTGCCGAAAGAGTTTCTGCCACCACTTCACGGGTGTTAAGGGCAAAAGTAGCGATATAGCCAGAACTTAGGCTGAGAGACGGAAGTATCAAGTGAGCGAGGTGATCCAAAATGTTGCCGGAATTGCCCAAAGTTTCCTGACCTGCTGAGGGCAATATTTTCAAAGTGGCGGCAAAAATTACGATTAGCAATAAACCCATCCATACACTTGGTACAGCCAAAATAATCAGAGCAGTATTAGAGACAAATTTGTCAAAAATGCTTCCTGAAAAGTACGCCGCAAGCGCACCCGCGCCAACCCCTAATACAATTGCAAGAGTAAAACAAACCAGCGCCAGTTCTAGCGTAGCGGGAAACCGCTCGGAGATAACTGCCAATGTATCCTGTCGGTGGAAGTAGGAATAGCCGAAATCTCCCTTTGCCATATTACCCAACCAACGCCAAAGTTGTATTAGTAGCGGCTGATCCAGCCCAAGATTTTTAGCAATAGCCGCTTCCCGCTCACGATTGGATTGATCTGGTCCCATAAGAAATGCCACCGGACCACCGGGCGCTATTCTTAGGGCAAAAAAGACCACTATTGCCAAAACAGCTAGAGTTAAAGCTGCATAGAAAAAACGTTTAACGGTGAATAGAAACATTTCAATTCCTAATATTAAGCTGGCGGAAGTTCTCTCACCTAGCATTGCTTATAAACAAGCGAGAAAGCCAGTATTCTTTCCTTTTCAGGATTGAGCAAAGACTCCCCGCTTGTCTAATCTGTTATCAAACCTTTGCCATTTCAGGCAATTGACTTATTTCTGAATCTGCCACTCCCGCAGATTCCAGAAAATGTTAACCGGGTGGGTTTTAGGTCCGGTCAGGTTCACGTTAAAGGCGTGCAGTTCGTTTTCGCTGTAGAGCCAAAGCTTGGATACATCGTTGTCCAGCACTACCTGCAAATCATAGTAGAGCTTCTTGCGGGCTGCTTGGTCGGTAGTGTTAAGGGCTGCTGCTGCAAGACGGTCGGCTTCAGGGTTGCTATAGCCATAGAAATTGCCGGTTTTAACCAACGCGGCGTATTGGTCAGGGTCATAAACCGGGTTCCAAGCGCGGCTAAGACCATCGAATTCTTTAGCTTTGCGTTTGGCAGAGAAAACGGCGGCATCAACCGGACTGACGGTCAGGTCAATCCCTATATCCTTGAGATTTTGCTGAGCCACTGTCAACGCCTGTATCAAGGCAGTGTCGTATGTATTGACCAAGAATGAAATCTTAAAGGGCTTGCCGTCTTTTACCAGTATGCCATCCGAACCGGCGGTAAATCCCGCTTGGGTTAGCAGTTGCTTAGCTTTGGTAGGGTCGTAGGGATGTTTGGGCGCATCTGGATTATAAGCCCAAGAAGCCGGAGTTGCGTTTGAGTCAATTACCACCCCATGACCCAGCAGCACCTTATCTACAATGCCCTGACGGTCAATCGCGAACAATATTGCCTGACGCACTTTCACATCTTGCAGGAAGAAATTCTGGTGATTCGGGGCAATGTCATAAAAGCGTGGAGTTGGATTTTCCAGAACTTTAGAGCCGGGAATACTTTCAATTGTCTTCAGGTCACGGGGCGTTACCGGAGCGTAATTAATCTCACCGCTTCTGAGTTGTGTTAACAACACATTTTGGTTAGGCAGGATTTTAATAATCACCTTGCCTATGTTTGGCGCACCCAAGAAGTAATTGGTATTAGCTTCCAGCACATAGCTGCTGCCTTGTTGCCACGAAACCAACTTGTAAGGTCCACTACCTACCGGCTTGCGTCCAAAATCAGTTTTGTTCAAATCCTGACCTTTCAAAATATGCTGTGGCACAATCCCACGAGAGCAACCTCTCGAAAGGAAAGTGGGGTCAGATTGGCTCAAGGTAATTTTGACAGTCTGTGCATCAATAACGGTTGTAGATACTACCGCTTCAGCCCCTTCGTTGCTGCTGCCGGTATTGGCATCTATCAAGGAGTCATAAGTGAATTTAACATCATCCGCAGTCACAGGCTTACCGTCCCACCAAGTGGCTTTGGGGTTTAGCTTAAAGGTATATTCCTTACCGTCCTTGCTAATTTCCCAGCTACTGGCAAGGCGCGGACCGATAGTGCTGTCAGGCAAAAACTGAGTAAGCCCATCGAACAGAAGCGTTTGTGGCACATGCTCTGGGAAATGGTCTGCCAGAGTTGTCAGCGGGTTAAGGTCAGCCAGTTCTACCAGCGTACCGATGATAAGCTGAGAATTAGCCGAGGTAGTAGCAGCAGCGGTAGTAGTACCGGATGCAGTAGTTGCGCCAGTTGTTGCAGCAGCAGTAGTACCGGATACGGTAGTTTTACCGCTCGAAGTAGTAGTGGCGGTAGCATCACCGCAAGCTGCCAGCAATGCGGCAAGCAGTAACCCAATCAATGCTAAAGCATAGCGGCGGGGGGTTTTGGTACTAAAACTTTTCTTGAACATAAAAATAAATGTCTCCTCTTAAGCTAGGGCTAACCGACCCTGTATGGTCTCTTTAACAGCCAACAAATTATCTTCTGGAGCGTTCACCGGGAAGCCACAACCGGGAGTCAACAACAATCCTCTACCCTCTAACTGATTAACCGCATCAGTTACTTCAGCAGCAACATCCGCCGGAGTTCCATTGGGTAAAGTTTCGCGGTTGTTAAGTCCACCAGCTAACGTCTTATTGGTAAAACGGCGAGCTTCTTTCAAAGAAGGACCACCCCCACGATCATGCCAGTTCAGCGCATGGTAGGAATAATTCACAATCTCTTCAAAAGCAATAGTCTCGCCATGCGCGTGCAAGAAGAAAAACCCGGTTGATGGGAAGAGCTTTTCCAACACAGGGCGGTCAAAAAGGTCGCCCAGATTAGGTTGACCATCACCCGCTGTTAAAATGCGTCCCGGTTCTTGGATAGCATAAAAGAGACCATCCGCCCCATTTTTCAAAGTAGCCTCGCCAAATTTAAGAACCGTTTCAGCAATCGCGGAAAGTCCAGCTTTTACCGCTTCCGGGTCAGCTTTTAGATGCTCAGCTAAGCCTTCTTCCCCTGCCAACTTGAGACCAATCATTGAAGGTGAAAAAACGGTGGAAAGAATCGGGGCATCGCCGTCTAATTCCTTCGCCAATTTCCGCAACACGATAAGTTGCTCTCCCAAAGTACCCTGTGTGGGGTCAAGCAATTCAAGCCGCCGCCAATCTTGAGGCGTTTTGATAACATAATCGGTAATCAGTAAATTACCAGCGGTAGGGTGATAACCGTTAGGGCGAAAGCCCCAATCCTCAGTGGTAAAGGAACTGCGGAACATTACCTTTACAAAATCTTGCTCGAATTTACGATGAAATTCGGCTGTTGCCTTGACCAGTTCATCGGGATTCTTGTCAATAACCGGGAAGTGCTTCCAGAAAGCATAGGGTACGCGATCAGGTTGCCCGCCGGACAGGGCAGTTTCTACTCGTTTCCATTTTTCAGACTTAGCCATAACTCCTCCTGAGAGTCTTTTCTAATGAATTAGTTGCTAATCATTTTTCTGGCAATACTAAACTAGACCCCACCTAGGCGCAAAGACCTACAGGGCTTTGTTTTACAGCACTAATAGAATAGCACCTAGAGCATGCGCTTCAATTCAATTGATAAGTAAAACTTAATAGCGTGTGGTATTAAAAAACCCACTTATCAAGTTTAGATAAGGGGTTCGGAAATTCCATTATTCTCTCTGCGTTCACACGCTTTTTGAACAGGACTCCCTTATCTTGCGACCACCTGCAGAACAGATAGCGCCGGAATTGGCACCTTACGCTTACATTGCGCGGGTTGCCGGGCTTCACAGGGCCTCATACCCTCCACCTCTCTGGATAAGAGCAATTTTCAGTTTTTGTAACCCGTTTCAGATTACATAATAAAGATAATCTAGTCTATAAACATTGTCAAGTTAAATTTTGGTAAAAATTCCGACGGTAAGTTGTTGGGATTTGCCGTGCTACCCGAGAAGTTGTGTGGCGAAACTACATTGACCGGATTTGATTGCCCAACAGTTACCAGAATAGGGGAGCATTAACGCAAGGTATCAGGGGTTTCAAGATAATCGCGGATAGTTTTGAGAAAAGCGGCAGCGTTGGGACCATCGCTAAGCCTATGGTCAAAGGTTAAACTCAATGTCAGACCCCAACCAATATGACGATTATCTTCCCACTCTTCAAGAATCTGGTAAGTACCAGCTGGATAAAATGTTGTACTAGATAAACTGTATATACAGCCAATACCTAATACAGCCGATTGCGGAAGATTTAGTATAGGGGTAAAACTGTCAATAGCATAATCTCCCAAATCGCAAATAGTAAAAGTTCCACCAAGCGTATCTTTTAATGTCAGATTTCCTTGACATGCTCTAGTTTTCAAATTCTCAGCCATATCTGATAAATCAGTCAGAGATTGCAAACCAGCCTGTTTTATTACCGGCAAAGCTAAACCATCTTCGGCTGAATACATCAGGCTTATATTATGATCAAGATAATAAATTACTTCGCTATTTTCGAGGCTCGCGTTAAATATTGGAAACTTATGTAAAGCTAGAGCAGTGGCACGAATAACCAGAGCCAACAAAGATGTTTTTCGATTGACCCCTGATATATTTAAATTATAGAGCCACGCCAGAGTAAAATTTACCGACAAGCGCGTGGTAATGGTAGCGGGAGCAGTGAGTTGCCCTGCTCTTGAGACTCTATTCCTGATAAGACGGCGTAAACTGGATTGAGCCTGCCTCCGTGAAGGAACTTCATTATCGAGGTTTTGCCGAGTTAATATTTGCAAATAGCGGCGGACGGCTGCCTCATTAAGGCGATTTCCCGGCGCAAGAGAATGCGCTATCTCGGATAAATCTAACCCCAATTCACGCGCTAGTTTCCTCGCAGCCGGAGAAGATACCACATATAGAGCAGGTAGTATAGAAAGCGTTCGGGGTTTAGTAGCTTCAAGCGGCAAAGAACCTTCGGCATTGGGTTTTTCCAAGTTTTCGACAGGTTCAATTATGGCAAGGGTCATACCCGGCGTTACAATAGTTCCTTCTGCCGCAATAATAGATTCGAGAATCCCGGTCAACTCGGCGCGAATTTCGATACTGACCTTTTCAACCATAACCTCAGCCAGCAGTTGGTGTTTTTCAACTTTGCGCCCCGGACGCACAAACCAGTTTATTATAACCGCTTCGGTTTCAGGTTTTATTCCATTTTTGCCATCTAGCGTGACCAGTTTACCCATTTTTATATCGTTACAGTGGTAATGCTTGAATTTTAATTAATCTTACCATAAGTATTGCAATTATCCAAATGCAAGCTACAATAATGCTAACATATTGTTAGCCAGCAAGAGAAAAGATGAATAACACTTTCGATAATAAAAGCAATGCGCTTGCCAAATTGTTGCGCCAACTGCGGTTCAGGCAAAACCGCTCTCAGGAAGAAGTAGCACGTGCCAGCGACATTGCACATAATTATTACGGTGAAATTGAGCGAGGTAATCGCTCACCTTCTCGTGACACTCTGTTAAATATCGCCAGAAAAGGGCTTGAACTCAGCAATAATGAAATTAATCTTCTGCTTATAGCAGCGGGGTTTGCCCCAATACCTCAGTCCCTCACCAGCAATGAAATGGCACGTTTGTATAAAGTGGTAGAAGCCTATCTGAACAAAATGCTGCCCTATCCGGCATTGCTGGTAAATCAAGTTTGGAATATCGTGAAATGGAACAGAGCCATAACCAGCGCTTTTGGAACTCCCCTCGAAAGTATTCCGGCACGTCGCCGCAATTTATTAAGATTGCTGTTTGACCCTATGCACAATTTCAAGGAGCGTTTTGTCGATTGGGAGACATTTTCCAGAGTACAGGTAGCGCATTTTCAACGCAATACCATTGGCTTTGAGCTTGATAATGATTATGCCAATTTAATTTCAGACATGCGTCTTTTACCTCAATTTTCCCGGATGTGGGAAGAGGCGCATCCTGACCTTTGCGAACGTTATCTCGGATACGAATGGACAATGCTCGCAGGGATGGGTTCAATTCAGAACGCCGAATCAATTAAGATTCGCTTGGTGGTAACCCGCTTTGAACAGTATAATACTCTACAAGCGATTAGCTTCTTCCCAGCAGACCCCAACTCCGAACAATTTTTCAGTCGAGTTATTCCCGAAGAATCTTAAATGTTTTCTTGAAACCATAGTATGTTGTTTAGTCTTTGTCTGATACTCACTAATTGTTAGCAAGTTTTATGTTAGTTAGATGATTGTATAGATTGTTATGGTTGGATTCAATCTATAATCCTCTTAACGTTATACACCACAAATTAACCCAAATACTCTATTCTGAATAGCTTAATATGTCCGTTGACAGGAGGATTCGATGGCGAACCTGGACAACAAAACGCTTGTAAACCTTTATCGCAAAATGGCGTTAATTCGCAATTTTGAAGAAGTTATGGTAAACGTTTACTGGGAAGGTAAAACCCCTGTTTTTGACATTGCTGCCGGAACGGTTCCGGGTGAAATGCACTTGGCTGCCGGTCAGGAAGCTGCCGCAGTAGGTGTTTGTACGCACCTCCGTGATGAAGACACCGTTACTGGTCCACACCGCGCTCATCACATTGCTCTGGCTAAAGGCGTTGATATAAAGAAAATGACTGCCGAAATATTCGGTAAAGAAACCGGCTTAGGACACGGCAAGGGCGGTCATATGCATCTTTTTGATTCTGAGAAAAAATTCGGTTGTAGCGGTATTATCGGCGCTGGTTTGCCTGTTGCTTGTGGGGCTGCATTGGCAGCCAAAAAATTGGGCAAAGACTGGGTGGCAGTCAGCTTTTTTGGTGACGGCACTGCTAATCAGGGTTCTTTTCATGAGTCTCTCAATCTAGCTGCTCTCTGGAAATTACCGGTAATATTTGTTTGTGAAGATAATGCCTACGCCATTTCTGTTCCCAAAGCCAAATCCACCGCAATTGATAATAATGCCGACAGGGCAGCCTCTTACGGTATCCCCGGCATTGAAGTAAGAGAAAATGATGTGCTGGCGATATATGAAGCAGCGGGAGAAGCGATAGCGCGAGCAAGACGCGGCGAAGGTCCCAGTTTACTGGAAGTGAAAGTAGATCGCTATCTGGGGCATTTCCAAGGCGACCCCGAACTATATCGCGATAAAAACGAAGTTGGGCGCTTGCGTGAAAACGACCCAATCAAAAAGTTGGGTGAATCGTTGGAACAGCAAGGCATCTTGAGCAGTTCCGAACGTGAGGCAATTAATAATGCGGTGGCGCAGGAAGTGGCGGAGGCAATCGAGTTTGCCCGACAGAGTCCCTACCCCAAGCCAGAAGATGCGCTTAAGCACGTATTTGTATAGTTTGAGAGGGGAGAAAACACCAATGACAGCTACTCAGACTGAAAGATTGCTCACCACCCACAAAGCAATAGCCGAAGGTATTGCGCAGGAGATGGAGCGAGACTCGCGCGTATTTGTGATGGGCGAAGACGTAGGGGTTTATGGCGGTATTTTCGGTGGTACTGCCGACCTGTTTACTCAATTTGGAGCGGAACGGGTGATGGATACGCCTATTTCCGAAACCGCCTTTATCGGCGCGGCTACCGGTGCAGCTTTAGAAGGGTTGCGCCCGGTTGTAGAGCTAATGTTTGTGGACTTTTTCGGTGTCTGTATGGATCAGATTTACAACCATATGGCGAAAAACATCTATATGTCGGGCGGAACTTTAAAAATCCCGGTGGTGCTAACCACTGCCTATGGCGGAGGCTATAGCGATGCAGCGCAACATTCACAGGTTTTGTACGGGCTATTTGCCCATATACCGGGTCTTAAAATCGTGGTGCCTTCTAATGCCTACGATGCCAAAGGTTTGATGATTAGCGCCATTCGGGATGACAATCCGGTGATGTATTTTATGCACAAAGGGGTTATGGGCTTGGGCTGGATGACACCACTCCCAGAAGCAATAACCCATGTTCCTGAAGAGTCATACACCATTCCCTTCGGGAAAGCCGCCATCAAACGCAGCGGTGAACAGGTTACGATTGTAACGCTTGGCATTATGGTTCATCGGGCGATGGCTGCGGCAAAACAATTGGAGCAAGAAGGTATCAGCGCGGAAGTTATTGACCTACGCACACTCGTTCCGCTGGATGACGCTACCATTATCGAATCGGTCAAGAAAACGCACCGCTTGTTGATTGTGGACGAGGACTATTTGAGCTTCGGGATGAGCGGTGAAATCTGCGCTCGCGTAGTGGAAAACGCGCTTGATTATCTGGATGCGCCCATTAAACGATTGGCTGTACCAGATGTGCCGATTCCTTACAGCCGCCCGTTAGAGCAGTTTGTGCTGCCCAACGCCGAGAAAATCGCGGCTGCCGCCCGTTCGCTGGTACAACTTTAGGCTCAACTGTCAATTCTCTGCTCAGTATGTGGGCGAGGTTCGCCTCGCTTACTACTTATTTTGGTTTGACAGGAACTGTTAAGAGGGAAACTTAGATGCCACTTGAAGTAAAACTAGAGGATTGGTCTGCAAACAGCGATGCCAATGAAGCAGCCGTTTCAAACTGGTTTAAAAAACCCGGCGCAACGGTAAAAACAGGTGATTTGCTGGTTGAGTTGATTGTAGAAAAGGTTAGTTTTGAAGTGGAGTCGCCCTATGACGGGGTTCTTCTTGAAATAAAAGCCCCAGTCGGGCAGGTAGTCTCACCGGGTGCGCTTCTGGCAATTCTAGGAACTGTTGCTGAATGGGAGAAGCTAAACCGAACGACAGTCCCTCCTGCACAAAGCGCAACGCCCACACATGCGGCATCCGGCGCGAGTGAGGCTTCTGCCTCGCCTATTGCCAAACGCTTGATTCGCGATAATCGAATTACCCTTGAGCAAGTAGCGGCTTTTGTGGGTAGCGGTGTAAAACGCATTGGTGAAGAAGAAGTGCGGCGGTATCTAGCCGCGTTTGAGGCTTCACAATCATCCGGCGAAGAAGTAGTGCCATACGCGGGCTTGCGGCGTATAATCGGCGAACGCATGAGTCACAGTATGAAAGAACTGGCGCAACTAACCCTAACCAACGAATGCGATGTTACCGAACTGGTGCAGATAAGGGAATACTATAAGAGCAAGGGAGAAACATTCGGCTACACTGCGCTGATAGCCAAAGCAGTTGCACTGAGCTTGCCTGCTCACCCCTACCTTAACGCCACATTGGACGGCGATGAAATTCATCTCTACAGCACAATTAATCTTAGTATCGCAATGGACACCGATAAAGGGCTGATGGTTCCGGTTATCAAGAATGCCGGGAAACTATCGGCAAAACAAATAAACGGAGAAATTGAGCGCCTTTCTGAGCTTGCCCGTTCTGGAAATTTGGCGGTGGAAGACAGCAAAAGCGGCTCTTTTTCAATAACGAACTTAGGCGGTTATGACATAGATATTTTCACCCCGATTATTAATCCGCCTCAAGCGGCTGTGCTTGGTGTTGGTCGGATAGCTGACCGCGCAGGTGTAATAAACGGGCTGCTTGCCACGCGCAAGCTCATGTGGCTCAGCCTTACCTTCGATCATCGTTTGATTGATGGCGCACCTGCGGCTGCTTTTCTCAAGGATGTAAAGTTGAAGCTTGAGCAACCTGACATCCTATTCTCCTGAAAAACAAGGTCGTATAGCAGAAGTGCAGTATTCGGAATAACGAGTTCAAAACTTCAGCTTCTTGCCGAATGCGGACATGCTGCGCCGATGGAACAGCCCGCCACAATGACAGGATATATCGCGGAGAGGCTATGACCAAAGTAGGCATCATTGCTAACCCTTCTTCGGGCAAAGATATTCGCCGTATCGTTGCAGAAGCGTGGGTAGTAAGTAATCAGGAGAAAGTGGCAATTGTTCGCCGGTTATTGCGTGGTTTGGAAGCGGCAGGGGTAGAAGAGGTGCTATTCATGCCTGAGCCACGCGGTTTATGCATGGAAGCCTTGAACACTTTAGGTAGTACAGCGCTGATAGGCAAAGTGGTAGATGTTTACGTTACCGGCAAACAGGAAGATTCAACCAGAGCGGCTGCAAAAATGGTCGAAGATGGCGTGAATTGCATCATCACACTTGGGGGTGACGGTACAAATCGAGCGGTTTTCAAAGGTTGTGGCTCCAAAGCGCCATTGTTACCGATTTCTACCGGAACGAACAATGTCTTCCCCGAATTTCAGGAAGGTACAACCGCTGGTTTTGCTGCCGGGTTGCTGGCATGTGGGGTTATCAACCGGGATGAGGCATGCTGGCGTTCAAAGGTTTTGTTAGTAAAGAAAGAGGGGCAGGTAATAGACCTTGCTCTCATTGACCTCGCTCTTACAATTGATAGCTTTATCGGGGCAAGGGCTGTCTGGGATAGTGTAAACTTGCGGGAATTATTGCTGACGAGAGCGCAACCATGGAGTATAGGTCTATCAGCAATCGGCGGAGCGATTCATCCGGTATTCACCACCGATACCTTTGGGTTGCATATCTCTATAGGTCCTGGCAAAGAAGTGTTAGCACCCATAACACCCGGTATTTTCTCTAAAGTTAGTGTAAGCAGGGTGCAAAGGTTTAATCTGGGAGATGATTATCCTTTGGTGATTGAGCAACAAATGACTCTAGCCTTTGACGGTGAGCGTGACCTTGTTGCTAGACCGGGGGAAACCCTTATTATTCAACTCAGTCCCGATGGTCCATGGGTGCTTGACCCAACCCGTGCCTTGACTGCTGCGATTGGTAAAACTGCGCCCAAAATATTTGAAGAATGATTGATTTGGGAAAGGACAAGCCCAAAGCATGAAAAAAGGCGCTTTTCTTGCGCCCTTTTCTCTTATTCCTTTAGGATATAGGGTATTTACCAGAGGCTGATTACTGCTCGCCCTCTGGTCTGCGCTTTAAGTATTTTTTCCAAAATACCCGGTAGCTCATCCAAATTAGCATCAAAAGCAATTTCGGAAAGCTTGGCAGGTTTCCATTCTCCTGCAAGTTTCTCCCATACCTCACGCCGCCACCCCATCGGACATTCAGCCGAGTTTATGCCTAGCAAATTTACTCCACGCAAGATAAAGGGGAATACGGTAGTATTTAGCGCAATACCCCCGGTATTGCCACAAGCTGCAATTGAGCCAAAAGCTTTGGTAGTTCGCGCCAAATAAGCAAGTGTACTACCGCCTACATTATCAATGCCACCTGACCACCGCTCTTTTTCCATTGGGCGGTTACTTTCTGCCGATGCCTCGGCGCGACTGATAATTTCAGAAGCGCCCAAGCTCTTTAGGTAGGCATGTTCAGTTTCCTTACCGGTGCTGGCAGCTACAGTATAACCTAATCCTGCCAGTATATTTACCCCAATACTACCGACTCCACCCGTTGCGCCCGTAACTAGAACCGCGCCACTTTCGGGCTTAATCCCGGTCAATTGCAGCATGTGAATTGCCATTCCGGCGGTAAACCCGGCAGTACCAAGCATCATAGCTTCTTTCAGGCTCAATCCTTTTGGCAAGGGAACTAACCATTTTGCGGGGATTCTGGCATATTGCCCAAAGCCGCCATCGTGTGCCACCCCAATATCGTAACTGGTTGCGATAATTTCATCTCCCGCTTTGAAGTTAGGGTCTGAGGATTCTACTACTGTACCAGAAAGATCAATGCCGGGAATCATTGGAAACTTGCGTACAACTTTGCCATTCTCGCTGGCAGCAAGCCCATCTTTATAATTCACACAAGAGTAAGCTACTTTAACCAATACCTCGCCCTGCGATAGCTGATCAGTAGATACTTCTTGCAAACCTGAGCTAAAACCGGCATCTGTTTTGTTCACAACAAACGCGCTGAATACCTGCGACATTGTAGGTTCCTTTCTCAAACTACCAAGCTTTTTGGGAAATGTTATGCCAAATATTACCAGCGTTTAGAATTAGCCCTTGATAACAGGCAAGGTGCGAGTTGCCAATACCGAAATACGGGCTGCCATTTGTCGCGCTGCGTTCTTGAAGGCTTGCGCTACTGCTGAATCAGGCTCAGAAACTACTATCGGAACACCGTTATCGCCACCGATTCGAATACCGGTATCAAGCGGGATGTTACCCAAAAATGGGATGTTGCGTTTTTTCGACTCTATTTCAGCCTTGCCGTGATCAAAAATCTCGGTACGCATACCACAATGAGGACAGTTGAAATAGCTCATATTTTCAACAATACCCAGAATTGGCACGTGCATTTGCTGGAACATCGCAATTCCACGCACTGCATCACCCAACGCTACGTCTTGAGGAGTGCTGACAATTACTGCACCGCTCAGTTGCACCGATTGGGTCATAGTCAATTGGGCATCTCCGGTTCCGGGCGGCATATCCACGATAAAATAATCAAGCGTACCCCATTCCACATCACGCATTAATTGTTGCAAAGCACCGTGAACCATTGGTCCGCGCCAAATCATACTGCTGCCCGGTGGTACAAGAAAGCCGATTGACATCATTTTTACGCCATACGCTTCAATTGCGCCGATTTTATCAGCTGAAACTTGTTTTGGCTTTTCGCTGCTACCCATCATCATGGGAATATTAGGTCCGTAGATGTCGGCATCAAGCAAACCGACTCTCGCGCCATCCTGAGCCAAAGCAACGGCAAGGTTTACGCTCACCGTAGATTTACCAACGCCACCCTTACCACTCGATATTGCAATAATATTCTTGACATTAGGCAACAACTGTTCCTGTTGACCATTGGGGTTCTGGCGACCCATCCGAACATCTGCGTCAAAGTTTATCTTTATAGCGCCTGCTCCGGGAACCATACTACGAATGGCATCGGTACTTTGTTTTTCCATAACACCCTTCAAAGGGCAAGCAGGGGTGGTAAGCATAATGGTAAAGGTGATATTGTTCCCCTCGATTTTGAGGTTACGTATCATCTTCCGGCTCACCAAATCACCGCCCAATTCAGGCTCTTGGACGGTACTAAGCGCTTTTAGCACAATTTCTTCATTTATAGTAGGCATCTATTATATATTCTCCTCTATATAGGTTATCTATTTTAATAGCTTTTACAAGCATACTGAGAATTATAGCATTTTTGTAAAGGCAAAATGTAGCAAACGCTTCCTAATTAATAAAATTACTAAAACATTATACGAAATCTAAATCAGGAATGCGCGGCTTTATTTTACCGGGATTTCTTGCGGTAGGGCAGCATTAAAAGCATTTTTCAGAAAATAATTCAGCGTTACAAACTCATCAATGGTAAACTGGTGACTTCCGATAAATTCATAAAGTTGGGTCGGAATACCGGCAGCTTTTAGCTGTTTATATACGGCACGTCCCGCTTGAGGCGGTATCATAAAATCATAAATACCATGTGCAATCAACGTGGGCGTGTTGCTATCTGCAAAATCCCGAAGGTCTTTTCCTAACGTGCCTCGGTCATTTGCATAATAATTATCGAGATTCAGAATATTGGATGAGTCGAACGAGGTATCGGCTACCATAAAACCGCTCAGAGAAAAAAGCCCTGCCAATTTATCCGGGTAACGAATACCAGCATCTAAAGCTGCCATCGCACCAACACTAAAACCGCCCAGCGCTATACGATTTGCGGGTAAGTTATAACGCACTTTGAGTTCATCCAGCAAAGCATTGACATAGGGACGAGCATTAGCAACTTGTGTCGCCAAATTTGAGAGAAAGAACCCATCGTATTTAAGGTTGAACCAGCTAAATAACGCGCCGGGAACTTTAAACGGGGCGCATGGAAATACAAAACGATATTCAAGGCTATTAATCAAGGGGGTATATAGAGAATAAGTTTCGCCCCATTCGCCCCATCCATGCAAAATCACCACGATAGGCATATCTGCTCGCTCAAATAATGGCGATACTTCAACACAATTCAATCCCGCCGCTTTAAATCGCTTGATGTTCATAATCATCCTGTTCAGTGCTATACCCGTTTTTTCATAAGTCCACATGTCATTTCCATCACTATCACCGTGATAGTGAGGTAAACCCTCTACAAATTATTGGCTTGCTTGCATTATTGCAGGCTTAAAGCTCTCCAAATGAGGAGTTGTAGGGGGTATCTTTCTCAGGGTCTTTCTCTGTCAGAATCCCAAAGTCCAATAATTTTTGTACCAGACCCTCATTGAGCTTGAGATTTTTTTCGTGCTTTATTTGTTCCAGCGTTTTTTCAATCGGTTTGCCGTCAAAATAATCTAATGTATCGTATAAAGCAACAGGCATATTAATCGGGTCGAGGGGACTATAACCGCTAACTATAATAGAGGCTTCTAGTTGCTCTATTACTTTGAATTTCGCTTTGTAAAGTGCAATCGGTAAGGTTTTAGTGTTGCGTTTTAAATTAGCGGCTTCCAGCAAGCGGCGATAAGCTTCAAGTTTTACTCCACCGGCTTCCGCTATTTGTTGCCAACTCAGGGTTTCAACCAGTCGCGCACATTCAATATAAAATTCTTTTTCGCGCCCTAACCATGTACCCCATGCTTGTTGATACACTTCCGGTTCGATTGTGTTTCTGGGTGGTAAAAAACTATCATAGGAAAGCGGAAAAAGATAAGCCAACGACTCGATACCGGGGTCAAGTTGCAATACACACCAGTGTACAACGGTTGTCTCGATTACATTTAAGAACTCGTGCATAGCTTTCCAGAACTCACGCGCTACCTGACCGCGTTGGTGCTTGCAGAACCAAGTGGTACAAACCGAGTTCCGGTTAGTCCATAAACCACACAAACCACCCTCTACAATGTAATGGGGGCAGCGCATTTCAAGGTTCTGCCCGAAATCTTTCGGGTTATCTCTATACTGTTTTGTGTATTTATCGGGTTTGCCTACACCAAACGGGGTTATGGCTTCTTTTGCTTCGATACGGGCTTCCACTCCTTGCTTGCCGAAGTCGGCTGGAGGAGCGGAGTCAAGCAAGATTCGCCCAACTAGAAAATTGGGCAATTCGGGTAAATAGGTACAGCATTTGGTTAGCGGGTTGTAGAAGCCGATTGTTTCTTTAGCTTGGGCTCTGCTACTTCCCGAACACATTGCACAATTATCACAGGTAGTAGGTTTTTCACCTTCTATTTCATCGGTAATTATTTCCTTGAGCCATTTTGCATATAGTGGTGGCAATGCCCCCATTATGAACCTGCTTTCAAATCCTGCAACAAATTCTATTTATAAAGTGGTAGCCCTTCGCGTACCCATGCCATAATACCGCCGACAAGATTTGATAAATGGGTAAAACCTTGCGCCGATAACATACCGGCAGCGTAACCGCTCCGACCACCGCTTTGGCAAACAAGAAGAATTTCGCGTTCTTTTGCGCCAAGTTCGGCGATGCGAATCTCAAGCTGACCCAGTGGGATTAATACGCTATCTTTTATATGCCCATCCGCATATTCATTAGGTTCTCTTACATCCACTATCAATGGATTAGACTCTTTAATGAGTTGTGCAGCCTGATTTGGTAATATATCGGAATATGATTTTTTGAAGGTTTCATGAAGATTACTCATGTCTGGCTAGAACTCCTTTTCCCCAATAATTTTAATATCCACGTTATGCTGTCAGATATTTTACATCTAAAAGGTAATCAACTATACAAATATTCTTCCATATTGTCTATCACCGCTGAACAATATTTTATCAATTTTATCGGTATGGAGTAGTCTGGTATAATCTGCCAAACAGATAAGCCATTTTCGACAGGAGCTTAGGTTGAAACGTCCGGGATTATTCCAACAAAGCGTAATAATATTTCTTTCAAGTCTGTTTCTGCTGTTCATTTTTCACCAATTGCCCTTCACCTATAAGGTTGAGATAGGTTCTCAAGACGATAACTGGAATATTCGCAGCGGGTTTGGTGAGCGTGAAAAAAACGATTTTTTCGCTTTTCGCTGGACTATTGATAGCGCTGCTCAATTAAGAATCCCGGATGTAGGCTTTCCCAGCAGAATCGGAGTTGTAGGGGTTGCCCCTCGCCCGGATAACTCCAGCCCACTTTCTGAAATTTCTACCAACGGTGCAGGAGAATCATTTTCATTTTCGGCGGAAAAAGCCAGTTACCCACCCGATAAAAATGGTCGCCTGACCTTTGAAACTTCGGGCGCGGCTCCGGCATTAAACCTTACCGCAAACAAACTTTATATTACAGCAGAGCTTTTCCAGCCCAAAGGCGACCCGCGCTCTCTAGGGTTGGCTATCAGTCAAGTATATGTAAAGCCTGTGCCGGGACGATTTGGGGTGGTTTTGCCTCCGTTGGCATGGTGGTTTGGGAGCGCATTAATACCGCTTTTGCTCTTCCTACTATTTACTCATTTTCAAGAGAAACGCTGGCGATATATCGGGGCAGTTTTGGGTTTGGCTTGCCTGGTAATATTGAGAATAATTGCGCCAGAATGGAATGCGGTAAACGTAGCCGGAATTGTTTGGGGTGTGGCGATTCCTTTGATTGTTTACCTGATTGCCGGAAATAAAAAAGCTGAATGGCTGATATTAACGCAAATTGCCGGTATCATGCTGGTTTTCTACGGTATGACGCTGGCTCCTTTCACCTTGTCTTTGCTGATAACAGCAGGTTTACTATCTCTTGTTTTAGGTTGGAAAAACGGTTTCAGGCAGCATGCCCCAAACCTCGCATTTCTAATTAGTATTTCGGCAGGGACAGCGTGGGGGTTGTGGCAAGGGCAATTACCCCGTAGCGATGATATTCCAAATTATCATCTCTATTGGATAAATGAACTTGACCGACTAATGAGAATGGGGAATCTATACCCACGTTGGGCTTCCAGTTTTTCATGGGGGCTTGGTAATGCTACTTTTAATTTTTACCCGCCGTTGGCACGCTACCTACCGGAGCTTTTCCATCTACAGGGCATGAGCTTCAATAGCGCGGTAATGTTTACCCAACATGCGACACTGGTTTTTGGGATGTTCGGTAGTTATTTCTGGGCTGCTTCTTTGCTTGGAGATAGACGCGCTGCCTTAGTGGCAGGGGTTGCATTTGGCTATTTCCCCTTTAATATTGCATACATTTATGAAGGCGGCGGTCTAAGTAATAGCTATGCCGGAGCGTTGTTTCCTTGGTTTTTCTGGCAACTTGGCGCAACGGTGCAATCTCCTGAGAAGCGCAGTCACGCCGTTTGTACTGGCATATTTGGCGCTGCCCTTGCGCTTAGCAATTTGCCGCAATTATTATTGGCAATACCGCTCACGCTTATTTATCTTGTTTGTTTGATATTTGCATGCCGCTTTTCCGCAAACCCATTCAAGCCTCTTCTTTTAATCGGCAATTTAGTATTAGCTGGCGCATTAGCTTTTGGTTTAAGCGCATTTTTTCTGCTTTCTGCTTTCCTCGAAAAAGGTATAGCAGGGTTGGCTTACACCGGACAAGGCAGGGATTTTTACGCCCGTTTGCCTGAGAATCTGGCACTTTGGCGACCCCTATTTCCAAACATGACCAATTATGCTTTGTTAGGTACTTTGCATTATTTACTTGCGCTGTGTGGCTTTATTCTTTTGTTAACCTTACGCACTCCTAAAATAGTGCGTTTTAATGCGGGAATTTTACTGGGGCTATTGGCGATAACATTTTTCTTCCAGTTGCCCTCCTCTTCTTTTTTCTGGGATAGCTTTCAACTTTTTAGCTCAGTTCAATTTACTTCACGGCTGCTATCACCCGCTGCTGCATTCGCTTCACCTCTCATTGCAGCGTTAGTTACACGACAATTAGCCGATAAGCAAGAGAAAAGGCAAGCTCTAATTGCACGAAGTATGGGCGGGATTATTATTATAGCTTTGATGGCATATGGCTGTTTTAATAATTTCAATGTAGCCTATTGGTCGCCTACCTTTGATGGCTCTATCAGCCTGAAAGCTTTGACCGAACAGGTAAACAAGGGCGATATTATGTACCTACCCTCCAAGTTGGTAGATATAAATGCCGTGACGCGCTATATTGAACCGACTTTTAATGATAAGCGTGTAACCGGGCAAAATGAGAATCTTAAATGGGAGTCTAAATCTTCCGATACTTACCTTTTGACTGCGGTTTCCTCAACCCCTGCAAACGTAACGATACCGCTTTTCTGGTATGATAATTGGTGGAAAGCAGTGGATGAGCAAGGGCGTGAATATGTGTTACAGCCAACTGCCAAAACCTCGCTGGTAACGCTGGACATACCAAACGGTACAAACCGAATTACTATCAAGCTTCAAGATTCTGCGATAAGAGTTGCCGGAAATTTGATAAGCATTTTAACTTTTTTGATTTTGGTAGCGTCACTTATTTTAGCCTCCTACCGTAGAAAAGGGCTAAAGCCAAAGCTATTGAAAAGGGAACAGGGCGAAGTTGAGAGAAAGCAAAGAAGAAAAGCGGTCTGAGATTGGGTTAAGCCCATCAATTGAACCTACACTGGATAAAACTAAGTTGCAGCGTTTTTTGAAAAGATATTCAAATTGGCTTTCATTTTGTTTTTTTCTGGTGACTTCTTGCATTCAGTTGTTTCCATTGCCAACCAACCTTACCAATACTCTTTTTGACCTCGGCGACCCGGCAGATTCAACCTACCGCATCAGCGCTATTGCCAACAATCTTTTGCATAATCCCCTCAATTTATATCAAACTAACGCGCTGTATCCAGCGGCAAATGCCATTGCTTTGGATGAATTATTGACCGGAAACGCGCTATTGGTTGCGCCGTTGGTTTGGCTAACCAATAATCCGATACTAGCGTTTAATTTTTTGATTCTGGCAGCCTATGTTTTGAGCGGGTTTTCAATGTGGTTGGTGGTAGTAAAGCTAACCGGAAGTAAAGCTGCCGGTTTGGTAGCAGGCTTGATTTACGCTTTCTCTCCATGGCATATGTCGCATTATGCACATGTTGGCATAACTTCTCAGCAATGGATGATATTTGCCCTCTATTTCTTGCTGCTTTATCTTGAAAAATCCCCGTTTAGCCGACGAGCTTTTGTCAACCTTAGCTTATTCGCCCTCTTTTTCTGGCTGCAAATCTTGGTGGCAGGTTATCTGGCTTTTTTTGCAGCAATAATGTTCAGTATTTACCTGTTATATCACTTTGGCTTTAAGAGTGGTCTAGTTGGGTATTTGTTGGCTAAAATAGCGCGAAGCCATTCTAAAAAAGCCGCACCTGAGTATAAGAAACTGGCTGTTCAATTGCTATCGCTGGCTGGAATTGCCGTTGTTATTCTGGCGGCAGTGTTGCCTTTCGTGTTGCCCTTTCTGGAAAACCAGCAGAAATATGAGTTTAAACGCAGTTTGCAAGAAGCACGCTATTGGAGCGCAGCCCCACAGAGTCTTTTACAAACCAATCCGCAAAGCTGGCAATACCGCTCTATAGAGCGCGGCATTTTTAACCTTCAAACCAGCGCCGAACGCGCAATGTATCCGGGCTTGTCGGTGTTAGCGTTAGCAGTTTTGGGCTTAGCCTTAGCAAGAAAGCAAGGCGGCGCACGATGGGCTTTTGCGCTGGTAGCGTTGGCTGGTTTGCTACTTACATTTGGACCTGCTTTGAACCTTGATAACTATGGGCAAAATCCTACCGATATTACGCTACCATACAGTTGGCTATACCAGATAGTGCCGGGCTTTGATTCATTGCGTGTGCCTTTCCGATTTGCTCAGTTGCTGATGTTAGGCTTGGCAGTGTGCGCCGGATATGGAGTTGCCGCTTTACAACGATTAAAGTGGAATAGTAAAGTAGTTGCGCCCGTTTTGGTAGGGCTTATAGCAATATCGCTTGTGACAGTAGATTTTTTTGCACCCGGTTGGCCCTTTTCACGCCCTCCCATAACAGTTGGCTTGAACGAAAATGCGCCTGAACTATATAAATGGTTTGCGAATGCGCCGGAGGCTAATTTGATAGTTCCGCTTGATGCCTTGATGGTTGACCTTCCCTTGAGCGGTTCTAATTCTGTCAACACGCGCCCTGATTACCTCGTTTATGGGTTAGAACTTAAACGTCCCCTACTCAACGGCAGCGCCAATATTTTACCCACTGGCTATAGCCGTATGCTAAATGAGTTAAACGATTTCCCCGCTGACGGCAGTATAGATATGCTAGAGGGTTTGGGCGTTAAATTTGCGGTAATCCATAAAGCAGCGCTAACTGAAGCGGCAAAAAAAGCCTTACCCGCTTTTTATGGAGCAAACGGCAGGTTGGAAGTGGTGAAAGACTTTAACGAACAAATGCTAGTTCGTTTGAAACCGAGCGGACGCTACATAGGAGCGGCAATACTACTGCCACCCGGAGCTAAGGTGCTATTGCCGGAAGACCCAAAGGCTAAAAACCTAGCTTTACATGCGTTGCCGGGTTTGTTAGGCAACCCATCTGGAGTGAAATTTTACACGCCATACCGCAGCATTTATAGTGATTTGCAACAGGTACAACAGGCGACTTCAAATACCGTTTATGATTACGCCTTTATCTATCGTTGGGTTTCGTCGCAAACTTACGGTTTTTACCCTTCCGAAATTATCTGGCAAAATGAATTTGTACAGCTATTTCAAAAAACCAAACCTTAACTGCTTTTAGTTTGCTATTTATTTCCCCTCTGTGTTGTTTACAGGTGGTATAACACGCGGCGTTTGTGGCACAGGAGTTGGGCTTGCAACCCTAGGAGCGGCTACAGGCTGTATAACTTTGGGAGCTACAGTAACTGGCGGAATAACTTTAGGCACTACAACATTTTGTGAACCCGGAAAAACAATCGGCACAGACTTCGGTAGCGGCGGCTGAATAATAACCTCTGTCGGCACTTCGTCTGTAGGTACTGGCGCGGGGTCATTCTTATCGGTGGCTCCTTGCTTCGCAAATTCATCTACATCAGCACGCAAGATAGCTTCCACATTTTCAGAAAATTTCGGAAAAGCGCTATCGTGGTCTTTAAATTTTGAATAGGGTCCGATAAGACTAACAAATTCCCAACCCTCTATTTTAAGCAATTCAGAAAAACGACGATTATGTCTCCAGTTATCCCCAAATTTGAAGAACTGGTCAATGCCGCTGGCGATTGTTACCATTAAACTAATAGTAACGGTAACAATAGTTAGCACATATTTAGCCCACTCTGGAAATACACTCGCCTGTGTATTCAAGCTAACGAGAGTAGCAACAATTGCGCTACCGATTATGATGAAAATTCTGAAATCGTTATAGCGTTTCTTAGTATTTCTTGCTTCCCGGCTCATATAATTAACTTGGTCAAGCCAACGGTCTCGTAAAATATTTTTATGCAAGGGAGTCAGTTCTAACTGTTCGATAAGTTCTAGGAGTTTCTCAGCGCTTGACCTTGTATTTTTTGGTTTTTTCTCTGCCATTTTATTACTCCTGCTTATAATGACTTAATAATCGCCGGAGAACCACATCCCTATTGTCGTATAAATTCACCTTGAATAGCAAGCCACTCTGCACTAATTTTGTTGCCCTTTCTTCCAATTGCTCTCCGTCGATTGTTCTAGCAAGTACATCGGCGGTTCGTCCACTGCCTTGTACCACTGCCACATGTCGCCCAGATTCTACACTTTGCGCTACATCGCGATAAGCAACCTCTCCGCCATTAATCAGAATTGTGAGGCTTGGAAACTTCGCAGAAATTTGTATAGCCGCTTGTGACATCCATGGGATTTCGTCACCCCAATTTGAACCGGGAATCAGCAAAAAATGAGTGTGGTTTTGCTCAAGGTCTGTGGTGTATTCTGGACGTATTGTGCCGGGAATATAAGCAAGTTTTTCAGGGACTACTCCGAGCAACGGAAATGAGGCGTTTCGTTCTGCTCTGGCATTTCCCATTAATCGTATTACGCCCGCATCGGTAGCACCATCAATTACCACTGCCCCTAATCGCTCAGCCAGTTCCACCAGCGCCTCTGAAAAAAAACGCTTTTGGGTTTCGTACTGTGCAGGCTCCATCTTGCCTGCCCCTCCCACCAGAACAATGACAGGCGCGGTTTTATTCAAACCTAGAAAGCGCAAATAGTCTTTCAGATTTTCTAAATGGGTAGCTTGAATTGCTAATGCGCCAGATTTATTCTCAAAAGAAATAGGGAAAACTTTAGGCATATCGTATTTGTGCGAGCGCATATATAGTACACTCCATAGCGAAATAAAGCCAAGAATTGCGGTTACAGGCAAATTAATTCTTTGGGAGAGCGCGGCAATACATCTGCGCCCGTTGCTGTAACCAGCAAATCATCTTCGATTCTAACGCCGCCCCAATTGCTATAATACAATCCCGGCTCAACCGTTACTATCATTCCCGGTTCGAGGGGCGTAGTATCTAGCATGGACAGGAAAGGCGCTTCATGTACTTCCCGACCTAGACTATGACCGAGGCTGTGCAAGAAATAATCCAGTTCTCCGGCTTTCTCGAATATCCGGCGCGAAACACCATCCACCTCTTTGCATATTGCGCCCGGTTTTACCGCTTCAACTCCTGCCAATTGTGCCGAAAGCACCAGATTGTAAATTTCACGCTGGCGCGAGTCGGGTTCACCAACAAAGACAGTACGGGTAATATCCGAATTATAGCCCTGAAAATGCGCTCCAAAATCAATAGTGACAAATTCGCCCTTCTGAATAGCCTTCTCGCTGGCACGACCATGCGGTAGAGAGCTACGCCAACCACTTGCTACGATTGTGTCAAAGGCGTTGCGCTCTGCACCCAATCGGCGCATTGTAAATTCCAGTTCGATAGCCACATCACGTTCGGTTATACCCGGCTTGATAAAGCCTAGAATATGCTCAAAAGCATCATCGGCAATTGCCACCGCCCTTTTAATTAACGCCACCTCTTGCGGGTCTTTGCAACGCCGCAATTTGGAAATATCACCGATAGTTGGTATCCAATTAATGCCGGGTAATATATCAGTCCAGTTTTTGTATTCCGCAAAGGTTAAATGTTCTGCCTCAAACCCCATACGTTCAATTCCTAGCCGTTTGATTTCAACCGCTACATTTTCTTCATAAGGGCGTTGAATACGGATTACATTCCAGCCTTGCGCTTGAGCAGTTGCCTGTTCGGTATAACGCCCGTCGGTAAATAATATTGCTTCTGTAGCAGTAATTAGCAAGAAGCCGTAACTGCCGGTAAACCCGCTCAGATATGCCCGATTTTCCGGCTTAGTTACAAAGGCAGCCTCAAAATTACCATTATTTTGTGACAGATACTCACGTACCCGACTTAAACGTTCGCTGGTCATATTTCACCTTTTATATTCGTACTACCAAAAAAGTCTAAATGAAGCTATTATTTGGTCACAGTTGGACTCGGCTTAGCACGAACTTTACCCTGTTTAATATCATCAATCATAGTCTGCGCCAATTTAGAAGCTTCAGTATTAGGCGAGAGGGTTAATACCTTTTCCAGATATGCCACTGCCGCCTGTGGTGGGTCATTAAGATATAGAGTTGTACCCAACCATATCAATGCCGACACATTATTTCCATCATCACTCAGAACACTACGAAAAGCTTGTTCGGCTTGTTTTAGTCTCTGGGTTTGGAGGTAAGCGGTGCCGAGACTGATATAGGCTACGTGGCGATCATCGGCAGAAACCTTGTCGGTAGAAGTATTAGCAATAGTAACCGATAGTTCAAAAGCCGATATTGCGGCGGCATAATCCAATTTGCAATCTTGATTATAAGTACCCCAATCCATCTGATTAACAAAATCATTAGGGTTCTGACGAAGCGCTTGTCTCAAACGGTTTTCTTCTACCGGGTCGGTACAACTTTGACTGGTAGAAGCCACATTTGATGGATTTGCAGAATTTTGGTGGACAAATGCAAAAATACTACCCGCTCCTACACTTAAGGCAAGTAAGCCTAGCATTATATAGCGTAAAACGGGTGGTGCAGGTGGAGAGCTTTGTTTTGAACCTGAGGGGGGTTTTAACCGATTCTGCTCTTCGCTTCCAATTTTAGAATTAACTTGTGTTTGCCGCTTTTCGGTTGAATTATCCATAGCAGTGGTGTTATAACTTTCTAATGAGCGAATTTGTATATACATTACTTTTATAGCATGTTAACATCAGGTCGTTGAAGCGTCAACGCTAGATAAGTAAAGGTATGATTAATGAAAAATGGGCGCAGGTCGTTGACGGGTCATATTCCAAGTTAGATTGTTGTATTTCTCGGTTAGCAGCCTTGCAGCAAGCTCATTTTCAGATGGGGTAACTGTATCTTCCAGCAGATTTACCCCCAACCCTTCCGCAAACCCGCTTATAAATGTCCTTTCGATTTCCTCAAAAGCAATTTCATAACCTAATATCTGGCTGATGCTACACAATCTTGCGCCAACCTGTTCTATTGCTTCTGCTCTATTTAATCTAGGAGGAGGCTTCAAGGCAGTAAAGAGCCTTTCCATATCAACTGAAACCAATATTGTGCCTTGCTGTAGCATAACATTGCCACGGCGGGCTTGTGCGCTGCCGATTACTTTTCGCCCCTGATAGGTCACCTCATAGGCGCTTGGCGCGTCAAAACAAGCGGCGGTATTGGCAACTACTTTAGCATTTTCTTTTCCGGCAAGGCTGGCTTCAATCCCTAGATTTTTCAACCCTACTAATAAAGCAGCGCTAATCCGACGATATGACTCAAGAATTCCGCCTAAGATTTCGGGTTCATCTCCGGCTGCGATTACGCTATAGGTTAACTCGCTGCTTTCATGTAGAATTGCGCGTCCTCCCGTTGGTCTTCTGACCCAATCAACCGAAAGGTTTTTGCAACCATCAAAATCCACCTCACGCTCGGCGCGTTGAGCGTAGCCCAACGTGAGACAAGCTGGTTGCCAGCTATAAAACCTGATAATCGGCAACGGTTTCTCATTATTCAAATGTTGGGCAAGATAGCTTTCGAGCAAAGCCTCATCCAACGCCATATTCCACGCGCCAGAGTTATGCCCGCTTCTGATAAGTCTCCAATTATTTTTGTTACACATAGGTTTAATTATAGTAATATTTCCCAAATTTGTATGCAATAAAGTGTAACTCATGCTACTATATTATATTATTATTTAGGAATGTAGCTTACACTGGATACTGGCAGCGAAGCCATATTAGGTACGGGAAAAAGAACACAAATATGGTTTATCAAGTTTTATAGGCTAAAATAGAACTAATTATTAGCCAGAATGAAGAGCGATTTTAAAGAAAATGAAAAAAAATCCTAGCTTGCCTGACAAAAATGAAGCCCGCAAGAAAGGTTTGTCTATCTGGGTATGGATAGCAGGTTCTCTCCTAATTGTGTTATTGGGTATCGGTATTTATGGCTTTACTCGTTTTAATAGCTTTAAGGATGATACTTTTGGTGGTCGGGATGAAGCTTCTCTTTTGAATACTACCTCCACTCCTTCAAGTTTCCAACCAAGCACAGCAATTCCATTAACCACTTCTTCCGTACAGACAACAGTAGCCATAGTACCTACTGCTACTCCAGAACCTGCTGACCCTATTGTCCAGAAAATAAGGCGTGGCGAAAAAATAAGCCTTATGCTGCTTGGCTATGGCGGTGGCGGTCATGATGGCGGCTACCTCACAGATACAATACTTCAGGTAATATTTGACCCTGCGAAAAAAGCGGTCACAATGGTCAGTATTCCACGGGATTTGTGGGTTTTCGTACCTTATGGCGGCGCGAAAGTAGGTTATTGGGGCAAAATCAACTCAGCTTTTTCCTATGTAATGGAAACTAACGATACCAAGAGTCTTTCCAACCGCTATCGCTATAATCCTGAGAACCTTAATTCACGGGTAGATGCGGCTTCTATTCTCACCAAAGATATTATTGAAAGTATTACTGGTGTTCCGGTTGACTACTGGGCAGTCGTGAGTTTTGACGGTTTTAGACAATTCATAAATGCTATTGGCGGCGTTTATCTAAATGTCGAAAAGACCTTCGATGATTACGAATATCCTCGAAATGATGACCCAAACATTGACCCCGGTTATATGCACATTCATTTTGATGCGGGCTGGCAAACTTTGAACGGTGAACGCGCAATTGAATATTCGCGTAGCCGTCACTCTTTGCAAGACGGTAACGATTTTGGGCGCAGCAAACGGCAGATGAATGTTATTCAGGCTGTAAAGGATAAAGTTACAAAACCTGATATTTTGCTTAAAGCCTTGCCGATTATGGACGCTTTGCAGGGGAAAATACGCACCAGCCTCAGTTTTGATAGGGTTACTGCATTGGCAAGTTACTTCCGTTCCTCTGAAGGCTCTAGCCAAACCAGCAATGTGTTTTTTGTGCCAATGGTGCTGAGTAATACTAATTACTTGACCGACTCGAATTCAGACCCGAGTATTTATTACCTAGAACCGATTGAAGGTGAAGGAAATTACAAGGCGATTCAGGCATGGGTTCGCACTGCACTTCTGTATCCTGAGATTAAACGTGAAAATTTGACCTTACAAGTACAAAATGCTACCGGTTTATCAAAGCCGGGCGTTACTGCCACAACTCTTTTGAAGGGGCAGGGTCTTACGGTTTTGGAGCCACAATGGGCTACTTCACAACTCTTTACGGAGATTGTGGATTATACAAACGGAAAAGGCGTTGCCAGTTTGAAAGCCTTGCGAAACATCTTCCCGACTGTACCGATAACGCAGAGAGAACCTCCTGTTAAGGGTTACACCGGTCCGGATGTGGTGATAGTGTTGGGCAAAGATTATAGCAAGGATAATAGCTTTGACATCATCACTAACACCGACTTATATTCTCCAGCCATAAAAAATTAGCTTATATCTGAAAGCCCGGAGGAATTATTTAAATCGCTTCCGGGCTTTTAATTTTTCTATTCAGGGATTTTGTATTTTCTCTAAGCTATCTGCCAAAAACGCAAGGAGCCATCATCGCCGCCTGCTATCAGTACCCCCAAACTACCCCATGACAGCGCATTTATCGGCTTGTTGCCGGTATTTATCTCGAATAAAAATTGCCCGGTTATTGCGTTCCATAAACTGATTTTCCCCGATGATGGCACATTCGCGGTAGCAAGCCATTTTGAATCGGGCGAAAAAGCAACACGTTTGCCTAGCTTTATTTGGTCACGCGGAATACTTAGAGAATCTTCATATTGCGCTTTTCCCAATAATTTACTAATCGATAAAGAGGTTTGGGTCGGAGCTTCAAAACGAGCCATTTTGAAATCTTCAGCGGTAACAGCCAGCATTTTGCCATCCGCCGACCATGCCACCCCTTGCGGTTTTTCGCTTGTAACTCGCACCGCCCCAACAGCATTATAACTAAGCCCATTTGCCAATTGATGCACTTTTAAATACTCGTCTGCAATTAGCTTGCCATCGGGCGACCAAGCAAAGAATCCAGCATAATCGGCGTTAAAGCTATATTGCTGAGTGTAATATTCGCTATCCCAAATAACCAGTGTACCTTCGTTTCCTAATCCGGCAATGTATTTACCATCGGGGGAAAAGCGCACTTCTACTTGCTCTCCGAAGTTAACCGATGAGGCATCCGGTCTTAACCTAGCTGCGCCGGGACGCAAACGATTGTCAATACTATCCCAACGCCACATATTGGTAATACCGTGAAACCCGCCCGCCACAAATTTTCGCCCGTCTGCCGACCAACTCATAGAAGCGGCGCCCCGCTCCTCCGGGTCAGAGGCGTTTATGTAATATATCTGGAATTTACCGCTTGCTAATTCCATTAACCAGATTTGGAAGCGACTCGAAAACGCCAACCAGTTGCGGTCATTAGATAAGGCAGCAGCGGTAATACCGCCCGGTACACCGGACAATTGCCCAATACTTATAGCTTTGGAAAGCGGTGATACCGGCGCAAGTATATTGTTAAAAGCGGGGATTTTCCCGTTTAATGAGGGTGAAGGGGCAGGGGTAGGAGTTGGCGCAACCTCATCCTCGTTTGATTGGGAGAACTCAATTGGAATAGTCGGTTGGGCTGCCTCAGTAGCGGCTAATGCAGCAATAATTGTAGCTTGCGCGGCTGCATCAGGAGTGCCGAAAGGAGTTGTTTTGCCTTTAGAAACAGTTGGGGAGTTATCTCCACACGCTATTAAGAGTATGGAAAGCATAATGCCAACCAACAATTTAGATGCCAATTTGCATGAATACATTTTGTAACCATTTCTTAAGCTAACTATAATTTTTCTGAGTATATCACCAACTTTAGAACAAATTGTAATGTTATTGCAATATTACTGCAATTATTACTTAATATTAAGCTGTTAATCTATAAGCAGAAGGGCAAACCTTTCTAAGAAAAAAAGAAAGAAAGGCAGCATATGTATAAAGTTGTAGAAATTGACCATAAAACAGCAATAAATACCTTATTGAAACATGGCTTAGCTAAAGCGCGAATGGGTGATAGGGAAAGCGCCCACGCTTGTTTTGAACAGGTATATGAGATAGAGCCTGAAAATGAAACTGCTTTGTTCGCTCTAGCTTATTTAGCTTCCAACCCTTTCGCTGCTAAAGATTATCTTAAGCAATTGCTGGTGAAGAACCCAGAAAACCAAACTGCTAGAATATTTTACAATAAAGTGTACTTTCGGTGCCTAGAACTTGAAGGCATGCTTAAAAATTCAGCGATTTTAAATAAATGGGTCAAGGGCATTGATAAAGATGACCTCCCGCGACTTGGTACTTACCTACTGACGCATAATTATATAAATGAAGAACAACTTGCTACCGCTCTAAAATTCCAGAAGTATCTGACCAAATCTGGTATTAAAGAAAAGATTGGGCAGGTGTTTGTCTCGCTAGGGCTACTCACCCAAGAGAAGTTGGAAGATATACTTACCGAGCTAAATCTAGAGTTTAACAGTCGCTTCATTTGAGCTAAGACTAAGACCTAAAGGCTAATTGAAGCAATTGCCAAACTGAAATTAATCCTTTTTCAAGCAGTATTACATAGTCAATCATAAACGACTAATTCCAACCAAAGAAAAAGGGATGGCGAGCATGGCCGTCACCCTTTACACAGTTTCTATAAACTCTATAGAAACACTGTAAAGCCCCTACCGTAGATGGTAGGGCTTTATTAGTTTATAAGGAAATAATCTGCCGCGTAGGTGAAATAAGTGGACATCGGGCAAACAAGGGAGTATAGCAGCAATAAAGTGGATTCATAATGTTGGAACTGTTATCCAAATGCGTAGGAACAAAAACTTAAAAAGGAGTGCGATAACCTCGAACTCCTCTATTATTTACACAGGATTTAGATTGCCTTGCGTTCGGCGCAAATACCCAAAGTTTTAGGACCGGCATAAGTTCCTACGACGGGACCAATCATTGAAATATAAATATCCTTTAGAGGAAAAACTGAAGCTAACATAGAAGCCAACTCGCCCGCTTCATCCGGGCTATCGGCATGCAATATAGCCAAGCGCTCTAGCGGACCCCACTGGGTTTTTACCACTTCGGCTATTCTTTCTAAAGCCTTTCTCTTGGTTCGTACATTTTCAAAACGGTCAACCTTACCATTGCGAATCGTAAAAAGCGGTTTTACGCTCAGAATTGTACCTGCCAGAGCAGCTAACCCACCGATGCGCCCCCCTTTTTTGAGATATTCGAGAGTATCGGCTACTGCGAGAAGGTTTATGTAGGGGAGTGTATCTTTTATTACTTGAATGATTTCGGGTGCATCCTTACCGATACGCGCCAACTCAGCCGCCTTAATCACAGGTAATGCCAGCGCCGCCGTTACCCAACGTGTATCTATAACCGTCACCTGTCCGGGCGCAAAACTTTGTGCTGCCAAACTAGCGCTGTTGAAAGTTCCGCTGAGGTCACCGGAGATATGCAAAGATATTACCTGAGAACCATCAGCAGTTAGTTTTTCGAAGGTTTGCTGGAACAACCCCACAGGAGGTTGGCTAGTTGTGGGCATTTTGCTAAGATTCGGCAATCGTTTGTAAAATTCGGGGGGTAATATATCTATACCATCACGATAAATTGCATCATCCATGTTTACAGTAAGGGGAACTACTGTAATGCCGTACTTTGCTGCTTCTTCTTGGCTCATGTCCGATGTGCTATCTGTAACGATTTTTACCATTTGACCCATCTGGAAATATTCCTCTCTTTTCCACTTTTTTATTTTATTCTATGCTCGATTTATAGCGGATAGCGAGTGAGTTAGGCGCATTATAGCATAAGTAGCCTCAAATAAATTAAGGCTACCTAAATATATAACTTATTAAAGAGGTTAGAAGATGCCGCCTTCGTAAACGGTTACACCCATTGCACCCGGACCCAGATGAGTAGCAAGCACCGGGCTAAACAGCCCCACGAAGACTTTTTCTCTTGGGAAAACCGGAGCAATGCGCGTTAATAAAGCATCAACATCGCTGGCGCTATTGCTATGCATAATCGCCATTTCATCAATGTGCGGAAAATCTTCTATAAACTCGCAAAGTCCTTCAATGGCTTTAGTGCGGGTGCGAGTGCGCTCAAATGGCACAATCAAACCATCTTCAAGACGCAAAAGAGGACGGAAATTATTGGAAGGTGTTGCTCCTAGCGCTGCTTGAGCCTTTCCGATACGACCTCCAGCAGTGATATGAGTCAGGGTATCTGTAAAGAAGATTACATGAGTCTGGTAAATCATGCGGTTAATTAACCGCACCAGTTCGACATGATGCGCCCCTTTGCGGGCGCGTTTGGCGGCTTCGATAGCAATGATGCCTAAACCGAAGCTGGCAGTAAGTGAATCTATCACGGCAATTTGGGTTGTAGGCGCCAAAATACTGTTCTTAGCCGCTACCGCTGAGGCAAAAGTACCTCCCAGTTTTGCGGAATGATGTATTGAAATGACGCTTTCACCTTCTTTAAGAATTTGCTTGTACAAATCCTCAAAAACTTCCTGCCGGGTATGGGTGGTTGTCGGCAAGGGAAGGTTTGAAGGCCAAGTAGCCAAGCGGCGATGAAATTCTTCGACACTTAAATCTACTCCATCCAGATAATCATCATCATTGATATGAATCTGGATTGGGACTACGTGTATGCCGTATTGTTGCGCCAATTCTGGTGGCAAGTCGCAGGTACTATCGGTGACGATTCTAACGCCCGGCATAGGTTTCTGGTTACCTCTTTTTGTTATCCGGTAGTAAATTATGAGGTGTATTCCTCTATTTTTCTACCATAGTAAGCTAACGCTCATTAGTTCTGAGCTATTCAGCCGATATAATATAATGATAATGAGGCTGCCCTCCCGGAACCATCTGAACCGACTGGTTTGGAAAGCGTGCTTCTACCTGAACTTGAAATATTTCTGCCTCAGCATTACTGACATCCCTTCCGAAATAAAAAGTTAATAACTCGTATCGGCTGGCTTCCATTTGAAGGAGTAAGCCCCATACGGTTTCTTCCTTGCTTTCGGCGGCTATGCTCAATTCGTCATTTAGAAGACCAATCCACTGACCCTCATTAACTTGAATGCCGTTGATGGTAGCGGTGCGAACAGCACGAGTTACCTCACCGGTTTGAACTTCTTTCAAGCTGGAAATCATAGATTCAACATTATCTTCAAGCGAATCCACTGCATTAAACCGGTTAAGCGCAGATATTCCCTGCGGCAAAGTCGCAGAAGGTACTACAGCAACTTTCTTTTTCGATAGGTTACGAACCTGATTTGCTACCATGACGATATTTTTGTTATTAGGTAGAATAATAACCTCATCGGTTGGCAAGCTATCCACTGCCTTTAACATCTCTTGCGTACTAGGATTCATGGTTTGCCCACCGTGAACTACAGCGTTTGTACCGAGCGCACGGAATACTTCTACCAAGCCCGCGCCGGGAACTACACTTACAATAGAAATAGAACCAGTAGGTTCAACAAATTCATCAGTATGTACAACCCCATTTTCCTGCTTTGCGTCTTTATTCTTGAGAAAAGCTTCTTCGTGTTGAAGACTCATATTGTCCAGCTTAATCTGACCTAATGAGCCAAGCGAAGTAGCAAATGAAATAATTGTTCCCGGATTTTCAGTGTGAATATGCACCTTGACCATTGTTTCATCGCCCACGATTACAGCGCTATTGCCCATTGCAGCAATTTTATCGCGTACTTCTTCAAAAACAATCGGCTTTTCTGCGTATAACATGAAGTTTGTACAATATCCGTACTCATCCATTTCATGTTCTTCTTCGGAATTGACAGCAAATTGTGGCTTGGCTTTTTCAACTTCACTGAGTTCGGTCTTTATCAGTTTTTCGCCTCGCAAGTGTTTGAGGAAACCTTCGAGTATAACGAAAAGACCATGACCCCCGGCATCCACCACCCCCGCTTCTCGCAAGGTCGCCAGTAGTTGGGGGGTACGTTGTACAGAGGCTTTGGCGGCAGCAACCGTTTCGGAAAGCACATACAAAAAATCATTCTTGAAATCGGCAGCTTTGGTAGCCGCTTCTGAAGCTTCGCGTACAACTGTTAACATTGTACCTTCCACCGGCTTCATAACCGCTTTGTAAGCCATATCTTTTGCTTTTATCAGCGCGTGTGCAAAGTCGTGAGCGGTAATGGTATCCTTCCCAACCATCCCATCTGCCAGCCCACGAATAATCTGACTCAGGATGACCCCGCTATTACCGCGAGCGCCCATCAGCGCACCATAGCTAAGGCGTTTAGTTACATATTCGGCTGTGCCATCCGCAATAAGTTCTATCTCAGCGACTGCCGCTTCCATAGTACGAGTCATATTTGTTCCGGTATCCCCATCTGGAACAGGGAAAACATTAAGCGCGTTAATGGCATCAGTATGTTCTTTAAGCCATGTACTAGAGGCTAAAAGCGCATCTTTTAAATTTGAACCATTCCAGAGATGCGTGGGGTGTGCTGCAATCCTGGATTCTACAGTGGTTGTGTTATCGCTGTCCAAACGCTTTTCCTCCAAAAAGCAGCATTTTACTCCTTGTGCAAGCCTTGCACATTTACATTTACTTGGGATACAGCCATACCCAAGTGGCTTTCGACCTCGAATTTAACATTTTGCATAATGTTATGGGCTACTTCGCTGATACGGATGCCATATTGTATGATAACAAAGAGGTCAATAATGATTTCATTATTCTCAATTCTTACCAAAATGCCGTCTTTAGAACGAGGGGTTGGTAACATTTCGGCGCGTCCATTCTTTAGGCGTGGCGCAGCTATGCCAACAACACCATAACCTTTTTCCATAACCGCATTGGCGGCTACCGTTGCGATGGCTTCGGGTGAAATCTCAACTTTCCCAAGATTATCTAACGTCGGCGCTGGTGGTGTTTGTCCTGTCGCCGCCCCAAAGCTCTCCAACCCTGATTTGTTCTTCATAAATTATTCAGCTCAAATTTAATCAAGGTACTAAGCGCTATACTCAGTATATTCGATTTTACAAGGAGTCCCTGACTCAAGCAAAGTTCCATATGAGGCTAAGTAGTTTGCTAAACAGAGCAGGATGTGATAAACTAAATTTTCTGTCAACCCTGACAACCCGTCAAGGGTCGAATCCGGGCTTTATGATACAGCAAAAAAATTGATTCGTAAAGGGGGTAATTCGCAATTGTCCGGCAAATGTGATGTATGTGGTAAGATACCCGGTTTCGGGCATAATGTTAGCCACTCAAACCGAAAAACTAATCGCATGTGGCGACCAAATATACAGGTAAAGACCCTTCAGCTAAAGGGTGATACCGCACCGGTCAGGCATAATGTTTGCACTCAGTGCATGCGTACTATGGTAAAAGATAGAGTCTAGCTCTTTCTCGAAATATTTGGCTCGAACCTGTACAAATTTTGGCAGAAGGCTATCCCCCCTTTGTAAATTTCTATAGGTTTGAGCTTTTGTTTTGCCTACTATATTTCTAACTGCTATCTTACTCAAGATTGACATCTCGCCTACCCTTTTCTATGCTATAACTAGCAAACCAAACATCCCACCGGAAGGAAATTTTATGTTATACGGTCTGGACTTTGGCACCAGCAACTCCACCATTTCACTCTTTTCCGAAGCCGAAAAGCGGATTATTACAATACCGGTTGAGCAAAGGCATGAACGCGCCGATATTATCAACACCTTAATTTACATCGGGCGGGATGGCAGACAGTTGATTGGGCGTGAAGCCAGCGATGCCTATTTTAAAGATAACGTTGGGCGTGAAGTAGTCAAATCAATGGTCAATACAGGCGAAACCTTCAAGAGCTATGTTTCGGTAATGGGTGAAGTAACCGAGTCTATTGTAATTGAAGTTGATGCCGGAATACCGGGACGTTTTTTTCAGTCCATCAAATCTTTTCTGGGTGATGAATTTTACTCTGGGACTGAAATCTGGGGTAAATTCATGAGCATTGAGGAATTAGTGGCGCTCTTTCTAGGAGAGTTAAAAAAACGTGCCGATAGCTATAACGGACAAGCGATAGATGGGGTGGTATTGGGTCGCCCGGTTTTCTTTTCACCGGATGGCATAGGTGACGAAATCGCGCAGGAGCGTTTACGCAAGGGCGCAGAGCTTGCCGGATTTAAAGAAATCCATTTCCAATATGAGCCGGTAGCAGCAGCCCTGCATTATGAGAAAGATATGGCACAACAGGAAGAATTTGTGCTGGTCTTCGATTTTGGCGGCGGCACGCTCGATACTACTGTTATTCGGGTTAACCCTGAGCGTATAAACGAGGGGAACAGGCGTGATGATATTTTGGCTACCAGCGGGCGCGTAATCGGCGGTAATACGCTGGACGAAGAAATAATGGAGCAACGCCTGTTTAAATATTTCGGAGAGAACGCGCTTTGGAGTGAGCAGCGCTTACGTTTGCCTAGCTATATCTTCGGTATGCTACGACATTGGTACACAATTCCTAACCTTCAGGTCAAGCGCATTTACGCTTTTCTGGAGGATATAAGCCGAATGACTGACGGACGTAAACAGATAAAGGCGTTGGATTGCCTGATACGCAAAAACTACGGCTTTGCCCTTTATCAGGAAATTGAACGAGCTAAAGTTATACTTTCGAGCGAATGGGAAACCCGTATCACCTTCTTTGAGGAGGCAATTGCTATTGATGAATATCTCAGCCGTATCAACTTTGAAACCATAATCACCGGATATTTGAAAAAAATTGAACATTGTATTGATGAAACGCTGACACAAGCCGGAATCAAGCCTGAGCAAATACAGGCGGTGTTGCGAACTGGCGGTAGTAGCAATATCCCGGCGGTACAAAAGTTGCTGGAAAGGAAATTTGGACGGCGCACGCTACGTTTTCAAGACGCTTTCGCCAGTGTTGCCAGCGGATTAGGCATTGCCGCAGCACACGGTACATGGTTTGACTGAATTACTTTCTATCAGGACTTAATCCAAAAAGAAGGTTTGAAATCATTTCCTTGATAAATTGATCCCGATGCAAGGGTTCATTGGGTGTAATTCTTTGGGATTCTCTAACAATTGGTAACATCAAGCTCGTCATCGTACCAAAAAATTGCGTCAGGATTACTCCGGTATGGCAGCGCCGCAACTTTCCTTGCTCCATCATTGCATAGAGATAGTCATTAGTAGGGATTACAAAGGCAGAAACTATAACATGCGCCACCAACTGGGTAATTTCAGGTTTTTTGAAGCCCTCTGTAAGATTTATCTGGAATAGACTGGCAATCACTCGGTCTCGCATCAAATTCATGTAGATACTGGCTACCACCTGCAAGAATTGCTCAGGCGGCAGGTGCATTGAGGCGCGAATGTGGGTTCCCACGTCTTCCAATCCGGCAGCTTGCTGCATAACAGCAGTAAAAAGAGCTTCCTTGCTTTCAAAATAGTGGTAAATTAGCTGAGGGCTAAAATTCCCGCCCTTTTGCTTCATTTCCTCCGCTATTAGCCGGTTACTCGTACCCTCATACCCATTTTTTACAAAGGCTTGGGTAGCAGCTTGCACAATCTCTGCTTTTCGTTCCCCAAAATTCTTATCAGTTCGTGCCATCTTTAAACCGCCTTTCTCTTAAATTTACTTACTAATCAGTAAATTTATACTTCCATTTTACCCTAGATACTTCTTATAGTCAATAATTCTTCTCCTTTTGTGAAAAGCTGATACTGCTGGCGAACTATCCTCAAATTCAGAAAAGCCCACAGGAAGCGGGTTTAAGCGGGGCTATTAGTACCGACAAACTGCTAGAGCATTTGCTCTATCGTCTCGATTTCAGAGGGCGTTAGTTCATAAAGGGCATAGCTTATTTCGGCGGTTGTGCTTGTATCAAGCTTAGCCTCGAAAAGCTGCGGGAATTGCTTGAACCTTTCAGGGAACGGTAGTGCTAATTTTTTAACGGGGTTGGCGTAATAATCATACTGCCCACCGCCCACCTGTTTGCTATAACTCCGAAATTGCCATGTGGATAGGGACGTATTCAGAAAATGCGCCGCTGCTTGCTCAAATAGCAACCCTTTCGGCGCGATTCCCTCTTTCGCCGCGTCATTAAATACTACTGAAATCACATCGGTGCTGAAATAGAATTGGCGAGTGTCCAGCGCAAAGCGATTTCGAGGGGCTTTGTAGGGCGTTATCAACTTGGCAGAGGCTTCAAAGAGAGCGCAAGTCCTCGCCCATTGCAATTCATACCAAGGGAAGGGTTGGCGATAACGCAACCGTTGCTCAAGTTGCTGCCGGAATTGCATAAGATAGGAGGCAGTAGCAGGGTAATCTAGTAGGCTCACTCCCGCTTCAAGATATATCAAAAACAGGTCGTCATTCCATTCCACTATACCGGGTGGCACAATCTGCCCGTTCTTTATGGCAGGTTTGACCACTTCTGCCTCTAACCCACGCGCAATTTCAGCCGTAACCATAAAAGCCGCATCCAGTCCGGTTTGCACTCCGGTGCGACACTCAGCAACATGCTCTAGCAAAACGGATTGCTCCCGAATTTTTGCCAAAAGCATTTCTTCCTGTGGCATCCGGCGCAACCATGCCCAAGGAGCGCTGCCGAGTTTGCGTTGCTCCACCATCTTTTCATTTTCACCCACGCAATAGGTAAGCTCATGTGCAGGAGCGGGCGGTTTCTTTTCCAGAAATAGCAGGCAATTATCCACCTCTGCCTCGCTGAAAAGACGTTGCCCTCGCATATCTTCCAGCTTTATTACCGTCACGCTTTGCGCCAGCCATTCTCGCAAACGCGCCCCAAAAGCCGCTTCTTGCCAGAATCGGGCAGTAATAAAGCCCAAACGCCCACCCGCTTTGAGAATATCAATACCGCGACATAAAAAGTAATAGAGCATATCGGCTTTCAGGTTATACGCTTGCGGGTAAGCGTAATTGAAATAGGCTTTTTCAACGCCGCTGTAATCGTTAAAACCGATATAGGGCGGGTTTCCAAGCGCAACCGCAAAACCGCCTTGCTCGAATACTTCCAGCCATTCCTCACGCCAATTGAAAGGCATTAAGCTTGCCAGATATGCGCCATCGCCGGGATTATCAAAAAGGTCAAGGTTTTTCAGTTTCTCCGGCGAGTCAGAAATTATCGCGTTTCCGCTCCTAATATGGTGTGCTAACATAAGCAGGGTTTCGAGGGATTGTTGCCCTTCCAGTTCGTACAGACGCATAAATAAGGTAAGCCGGGCAAGGTCGGCAGCATCGGGGTTTAAATCCAGTCCATAAAGCTTTTCCGCCAGTTTATGGGGGGCTGTACAGGATTCTAACTCGCACAGCTTATCCAGAGCCGTTAGCAAAAACACCCCACCCCCGCAAGCCGGGTCTATAATCGCCCCAACCGGCGCATCCTGCATGGTTTGTTCGGTAATATAAGCTGCCAGCGCCAGAGGCGTATAAAAAGACCCTGCCCGTTTGCGCTTCGATTCTCCTGCTTTCTCCATTTGTAGATTCGCGAGACTCTTAGCATTTAAAAGCGGCGGCTTTAATTGCGTTATCTCTAGCGCAATTTCTTCTGGGCAAGCCTTCGCAATTTTAAGACATTCGAGCGGGTAAACTTCTTCAGGCTCATAGCCTTCCAACGCAATCCCTAACACGCGCCGTGCGATTTGCGCCAACACTACATGGGCAGAGTCGTTTCTATCAGCCTCTTGCGGCAACCGCTTCTGTCTCTTTAAGGGTGATAATTGCGAGAGAGGGTGAATTCTGCCGGATATGCTCTTACCTAACAGCAAATTTAGCCAGCGGTTAGCGCACGCCTGTAAATCCGCGTTGCTGCTTATAGGTGGCATGTTAAGGAGTAGAGGTGGCTGGCGATGGAGTTGTAGTAGTCGCAACTGTTGTGGTAGGCGCAGCGGTAGTTGCGGCAGGGGTAGTCCCGCTGGTGGTGGCAACGGCGGTAGTTGGAGAGGGCGTGGCGCTAACCGGAGGAGTGGTTGTCACAACGGTGGTTGCGGCAACCGTAGTGGTAGTGACAATCGCAGTAGTTCGCACAACGGTAGTAGTAGTCGGCGCAGCAGTGGTAGCTTTGGCAACTATTTTGAAAGGAATCGGACCTGTTACGATTTTATCGTTAAATTTTATCACTAAATCATAATTAGCAGGTAAAATATAAGTCAAAGGCTTGGCAAAAGAGATAATTCCGTCTGATTGCGTAAGTTTGGTTTTATCTGTTAGGAAAGCTTGGTTCACGCCACGCACCCTGAATTCCAGTGTCAATTCTTCACCGGGTTTGCCATCGCTGATTTGCATTATGAAGTACAGGGTATCGCTTGGCTCGAAAGTATCTATATTTGTACCGTTCAAACCACCGCTATAACTTTTTGCCAATAACGATTTAACCACTACCGGAATTTTTGGCTCGGCAGTAGCAGTTGGGGGTAATGCCGTAGCGGTTGAAAGTGGCGTAGCTGTGGGCTGAGCGGTGGCTGTTAATGCTGCAAAAAACGCGGCAGTCGCCTCTATATTTGGCGTAACGGTCGGAATATCTGACAGAGCAGTAGAACTCACGCCAACAGTATTTGTAGCAATCGCCGCTGTTGAAGCAATCACAGTTTTGTTATTGCTCTGTCCGTTGATAATGAAAAAGCCAGAAATGACCAACACAGCGCCCAAAATAAAAATCGCAATTATACCGAGTAACGCCCATTGTATTTGCAATTTGGGTTTATAGGGGGGCAAGATTGTAGGAATATCTTTTTCTAAGGGATGTTCTTGTACAAAGGTTTCTGGAATTTGCGAGTTCTGGTTAGCATAGCCGTCCTTACCGAATTCCCCTGTTGGTATCCTATTATTTGCAGCGCCATTTCCCCCTAAATTCTCGTAACCTTGCTCAACATTACCGGATAAAATTTGTGAGTTTGGAGTTGGGTTTAGTTCGCGTTGTGAGTTCAGATAGTGAGCGTTAGCATAGTGGGGTAAATTCCCGTAGTCGGCAGCAGACCCATTTCGGGAGAACTCTGCTCCAATAGGTTTATCCGCGGGTTGCTGTGATGCGGCGTTAATTACAGCCACCTTTGCCCTATCCGAAATAGCGGGTTTTGATTGGGAGGGAGGGTTGCTGGTATCAGGTTCTTTTACCGGATACGCCAGTTCTTCATCATCTGGACTAAGCCATTTTTGCGCGAATTCTCGATGTTCTACAGCTTCAAGGTAGGCATCTTCGATAGACAACACTCTATCATAAGCTTTTATGGCGACAAGCCATTTGCCAATATTGAAAGCAGCTTCAGCTTCAGCGTAGGCTTTATCTCGCTCATTTTCAAGCAAGGTACGCACCCTGTTTAAGGCTGTACTCACATCATCGGCGCTGCTATAGCGTTCTTTTGGTTCTTTTTCAAGGCATCTTAGTACCACTGCATTTAGCATGGGCGGACAGTAGGAATTATATTTGCTTGGTTTGTCGGGAGTACGCTCGCGCACGAGCTTGAAGTTGTAAGCCATCGTATCGTAGTCAAAATCGCTTTTGACGGCGCGGAAGGGCAGATAATAGCGTCCAGTTATAGCAGCGTATAGGGTTGCCCCAACCGAATAAATATCGGCAGCAGGGGTAATGCGATTATCTCCACGTGCTTGTTCTGGAGCCATATAGTTTATTGTACCCAAATTCGAGCCGCTAACCGTTAGATCGGCTTCGCGCCCTTCATGGGGTTGGTGGGCTATCCCGAAATCGCTTATCTTGGCATGTCCATCGAAAGTTAGCAGGATATTGCTGGGCTTCACGTCACGATGCACAATCCTGAGACGGTGAGCAGCGGTAAGACCATTACATACTTCTGCCATTAGGATAACAGATTGCAATAGCGGAAGCTTACTTTTGCTCTTGATTAGCTCGGTCAAGTTGCCGCCGCTAATAAATTGCATAACATAAGCGTTTTCGTCACGCAGCAAATCGGTTAAATGTACAATGTTGGGATGTTCGCTAAGACTGGCAAGCGCTTGCCATTCTGTTTCAAACAGGCGACGCGCTTTGGGGTTCGACTCATCGGCGGAGAATTGTTCATGTAGTTGTTTTACTACCACATCTCGATTTACCAATAAATCGCGGGCGCGATAAGCAATCCCGAAACCGCCCCGCCCGATTTCTTCTAGTATCTGATATCGATTGCGAACAACTCCCTTGAGAGGCATAGATATATAAACCGAACCAAAATGCTAAAACATATGATTAGAACTCAATTCACCCTTTCGTGCCGCACTATAGGCATGTCAGGAGAATAGTAGTTTATCACCACTTAACTATAAAAATATAACATTATGGTAATTAACGCAATAAAGTATATCACATCCATCATGCAAAAAAGGGCAAATAATTTGAAATTATTCACGTAGTCTTTTTGCCAAATTATTCTGCTTGAATACGCTTCCATGAATATTTGCGTTTGTAGCAAGTAGGGAGGGCTGAAGTTGCGCTCCTAGCTAGAGGTTATCCGCTATTAGCTTAAACCGCGATAGCATGCGATACGGGTATAGAGGGTAATTTGAACATTACCCGCGTTCCCTGACCGATTTCACTTTCCAAGCGGATTTCGCCTCCCATCGCCTGAATGGCATCTCGCGTGATTGCCAGCCCTAATCCTGTTCCGCCTGTTCCCCGATCGCGGCTCTTATCCACCCTATAAAACCGCTCAAACACGAATGGCTGGTGTTCATGAGCAATACCGCAACCGTTATCGCGTACCTCAAAATAAACCTGTCGTTCTTTTGTCAATTCTTTGACTTCGATTCGGATTTCCCCTCCTACCGGAGTGTATCGCAATGAGTTATCAATCAGATTACTCAAGATATGGCTTAAGGCTTCGGGGTTAGCATACACATGGGGTGAAGGTTGGATTACATCGAGGCTAAGACTGATGTTTTTTTCTTTCGCCGCATGCCGGAAGCGATTTATAATGAGTTGTAACTCAGGTTCTACTTCAAATTCTTCCGGTCTGACCGTTTCCAATGACTGCTCGTTATTAATCCATTCGCGCATCGAGTTGACCATTGACGACATGTGCTGTACTTCCAGCAATATATGGTCATAAATATTGTTTCTTCTGACTGAATCGGTAACAAGTCCATCCCGCAAAACTTCAGTATAGCCCTGCACACTACTCAAAGGAGTACGCAATTCGTGGGATAAATCTGCAACTAGGTCTTTACGCTTTTGCTGAGTCAAGCGCAAAGCTTTACTCATTTTGTTAAAACTGGCTGCCAACCTCCCTAAGTCGTCCTTGCCTTCAGGTGTTATTAGTAGGTTATAATTGCCATCCGCTATGCGTTCGCTGGCTTGTTCGAGTTTGCGAAGTGGACTAATTACAGTGCGCGAAAGCAAAAAGCCAAGCACAATTGCAAACAGGGCGGAAATTCCAGAGGCAATCATAATTGAATTATACATAGGGCTGGTAACATAGCCCGGAAGGCTATCATCTCTGATTTTATACGCAACTCCCGTGTTTGGATTCTGATTTTGGTTGTTTGACACAACTAACCCCCCCGACTGGATGGGCCAACCGCTATCGGCTGCCGCCTGCCGGATTCTATCCTGATCCACCTGTGGACTACGAATGCTTTGCCGCACCTGCGCTAATTGCGCCTCCGCCGTAAGCTCAGGGTTACTAATAATAGTTTTGAGCTTATCAATTATATCGGTAGCGGGTGGTGGGGTAGCTGTTTGGGACATCACCTTTTCGAGCCGTGATTCAAACTCACGAGTTTGATTATTTATAATTATAAGGAAAACTACTGAGCAAGCCAAAGATGTAAGGAAAACCATACCGGTCATACTCAAGATGATTTTTACATTCAGGGATAGTCGCATGCACTACACCGCCTCACGCGAAAGTTTATAACCTACACCGTGTATCGTTTCTACCAAATGCGAATTTGGCAATTTTGCCCGTAAATTTGATATATGTACCCCTATTGCTCGCGAGGCAACCAAAGAATCACAATCGTAAAGCGCTTCTTCCAGTTCAGTTTTGGTAAAGACGCGACCGGGTTGTTGCGCCAGCGTAGTTAGTAATTCAAATTCTTTATTGGTTAGCGAAGGTATTATCTTATTATCAATAGCTACTTCGCGGGTATCAAAATTTATGAAAAGCCTTCCGAGATTAAGCGTTTTTTCAGTTTCAATATTGACAACCTCATCTTTAGGGCTTTTCTCCAACCGCCGGAATATTACCCTGATACGCGCCATCAACTCGCGCGGACTAAAAGGTTTGGTCAGATAATCGTCCGCCCCTGTTTCAAGCCCTAACAATTTATCAACCTCATCTATACGCGCTGTAACCATAATTATAGGCACTTCGCTGGTGATGCGAATCTGGCGGCAAACTTCCAATCCATCCATACGAGGTAGCATCAAATCAAGCAGCACAAAATCCGGTTGTACCTGCTTAAATAATTCGAGCGCTTCTACTCCATCCCGCGCATGCGTAACTTCATAGCCTTCGGATTGGCAATAGATTGAGACGTAATCCACAATTCTAGGGTCGTCTTCAACAATTAAAATTCGTTTTTGTTTATGCCCTTGCTGACGCGACGCTGTGGAATTATGATAAATGGCAGACATTTCCCCCCCTGCCTTAACAACATTTTAAAACGTGAAAAATTACCAGGTTATTTTGCATAACCTAATAAGTAATTTTAGCACGGAATATTTGTTAATAACGTCGGTTAGATGTAAAGAAAGTGCAAATGCTTAATAGCGGAATTTTATTTGCCAGACTCTCCAAGCAGCCTCTAAAGCTATTTTTGCGCTCATTTTGGATTTGCCTAACTCTCGGTCGTTAAAATGTATCGGGACTTCCACTACTTTGAAGCCATATTTCTGGCAGAGATAAGCCATTTCAACCTGAAAAGCATAGCCATTCGAGCGCACTTTTTCCAGAGGCAATTTTCGCAAGACCTCCGCACGGAACATTTTGAACCCGGCGGTAGTATCATGCACTTTCAAGCGCAGAACCGCCCGCGCATATATTGAGCCGCCCTTGCTAATTATGCGTCTGATAAGTTTCCAACGCTCATCAATTGAGCCGCCCGCTACATAGCGAGAACCGACCGTGACATCGGCTTTCTTTATAACCCGCGCAAATTCTTTGAGTATCTTTGGGTCATGCGAGAAATCTGCGTCCATCTCAACGATGAAACTAGCCCCTCTACTCAAGGCATGCTTGAAACCAGTGATATAAGCCGACCCCAAGCCCATTTTGCCGGGTCGTTTAAGCACCTCAAGTTTGCCGGGGTAATCATCCACTGCTAATTGGGCTGCTAACTGCCCTGTTCCATCGGGCGAGTTATCATCTACAATCAGAACTCGTAGGTTTAAGCCCAAGCCAAATAAAACTTTTAGCAGAGAGGGTAAATTTTCGGCTTCATTGTAGGTAGGAACCACTACCATTATAAACTTGTCTTCAGTGTCGGGAATGATTGGGCTAACATCCGCGCCAATAGTTGCACTACCAGAACCTGAGAAGGATAAACTGAACATTCGGTATTATCTCACCTTATAAATCCTGATTGTCGGACCGGGGCGTTCTGCGCTATCCCCCGGAAATTCTTTTACCAGTTGCGCTTCTTGGAAAATTGCGCTGTAGTTCAAAGCAGCCTGCGGGTCGGTTGCAATAAGCTCTTTATATTCATAGCTACTGGCTACTAGGTAATCGTAGCCCTGTTGCTGATACCATTCCAGACCTCTCCCGCCGATAGGACGTTGCTCGGTAACGCCCTGAAAACGCTCAGGCGAAAGATATGGCGTAAAAGGCTCTAGCCGCAATTTTGCGCCAACCGGGAGGTTTTGGGTAATCCATGCTCCCGCTTGAATTCTTGTATCGGGCTGCAAATTATAGCGCGTTGTTAAAATACTATTTCGTATGCCAAAGAAGAAAAATCCCAGAGTTAATATTACCACAATAAAGGTTTTTATTACTAACCGGCTATTGCTATCGCGCATTTTGCCCTGAAACAGCTTGAAACCTTGCACTGTCAGCCACAGAATAAATTCAGCGGCAAGCAGCGCCATTGATGGCAATAACGGAATCAGGTTTCGGGGAAAGTGTACCAATGCCGATGAGAAAAAGAAATAACCTGTTGCAGGGAGTGATAAAATCAACCAGTCAGCGCGACTCTGCCGTATCAACGCCAGCAGGATTCCACCGCCCAAAGCCACTACACCCTGATATACAAACGCCTCGTTGAATATATAGGATAGGTAGGCTTTCCAACTCTCTCCCGTAAAGTTTGCGCCGTGTCCCTCTAGCGTGTAATGGCGCACTTGGAAAGCCATTTCATTCAAGAACCCGCTCAAATCCAGCGCTAGAAAGGGGGTAGTTAGGATGAATACACCCAACGCTAACCCTATTGTTGCGCCAAGCCTGACAAAGCCTATTCCCTTGCGTTTCTCGCTCAGGAAATGCGCCAGAACTACTGTTATCAGCACTATTGCCACATTGTATTTTGTGCCAATAGTCAAACCGGACGCAACCCCCGCCCATAAATACCACTTTAGCTGTCCAGTCTTGTAAATCAAAGCTGCAAACAACAAAGTCAGGGTAGCAAAAAAGCCCACCATAATATCGGGCGTAACATAGCGTGAGTTTTCGCTATGTAGTGGAATAATTGCCAGAATAAAAGCTGCGGTCAAACCTGCTGCCGAGGAATAGACGATGCGCCCGATTAGATAGATTAAGCCCACCGTAGCAATACCAAGCGTAGCCGATAAAAGCCGCCCCGCCAGATAAAAATTATCCGGCACAATTTGGTTCAATCCTGTAAAAGCCCCACTACCGACCCCTGACAGGAATTGAGGTAAAGATAGAATAAATTGGGTGTAAAATGGTAGGCTGGGCCAGCGAAAGAAATGCGGATTCAAATCACCCGTTTGCAGCATCTTGATTGCGGCAGTTACGGTTGTAGGCTCATCTGGGTTATCGAGGTAGGGCAAACTCTGGGAGATACCGGGCAATCTGACTCCAACCGCCACTATTAAAATCAAGCCAAGCAACAGGTTTTTAGGCTTTAAAAGGATTTTAGCCCATTCTCTCGCTCTTGCAGGTTGTTTAGCATATATCGCCGCTGCTACTCCCGCCAACGCCAACCCAAAAAGTGTAATAGCCGGTATTCGGGTTGGTAGCGCCAGCCACAAGATATATCCGGCAAATACCAGCAAACCCAGTGTACGTTCAAACCATGGGTTGGTGAGTAATATTCTTTTATAAGTTAGGGGTTTTAGGTTTTTATCCAACCAGCACTGCTTTCTGAAATTTGCTGCAAGCCTCAAAACAGGAAGGATTTTAACAGTTTGAGCTTCAAGGCGCAATGTTGCCGATATATTTATATATTTCAAATTTCAAACCTGACGATTGCATAAAAGCATGCTTTTAGCTATGATTATGATAATTTTCGGAATTTAAGCTATAATCTTTTTTAGGAATCATCACTAATAACGCGCAGCAATCAAATCATATACATAAATCTATAGAAATAGAATTCACTAATTAAGGGAGAGTATGCAAACAACTGCTATTTCCATTGAATTATATCCGGTAAAGAATTTTTGGAAGGGGCGCGGACAGCAGCATCCGGTAGCTATAGTTGAGCATACCATGCAGGGGACATTGGAAGATACGTTTCGGTATTTTAACGGCGATTTAGGTAATTACCCAGTTTCGGCACACTACGGTGTGGGACGGGATGGGCGTATCTGGCAATTTGTGGCAGTTGAAGATACTGCTTGGGCTAACGGTATAGTGCAAGATTATGATATTACCCTTGATTGGGTTACTGAAGCGTTAAGAGAGGGCGTAAATCTGAATTCCATAACCATTTCGATTGAATATGAGGGCTATAGTGGGGAACCACTCACTCAAGAACAGTATGAAGCGGCATTGGAATTACACCGCCAATTGTTGGCTCAATGGAACATACTTGCCGATGAGCAGCATATTATCGGGCATTCTCATTTAGACAGGCTAGAGCGTGCCGCCGACCCCGGTGCAGGCTTTCCATGGGCGCATCTATTACAAGCTCTCGTTAATTCAGGTCAGAATAATGTAGAAATAGCTACTGAGCCTGAAGTAAAGCCACTACCAGTTTGGATGGATGATATTCCAACTGCGATTCCAACGGAACATAGCTTTGAGCTAAACGATTTATTTATAGGTGAGTCAGAATTCATACCGGCTAAAGAGAGTTCTTCTAGTTCTGAGATAGAACCCGAAACAGTTCTGCATGATATAGTCCAAATGCCAGCATATACTCCCGAAGAACCTTTGAAGCCCTTCACTTTTGCAGATTTCTATCAAGAACCGCAGCAAGATGAGGTTACAGAAGCGGATTTTGAACAAGCTGATTACGAAATAGCTCCTTCTGGTGAAATACCATCAATGATAGGTGATGATGATCGCGCCTTGTTTTTTAATCACGCGCTTACGCATCCCGAAGAATTGCCGCCACCCCAGGCAGCTATGTTGCCTAATTTTGATGTTGAAAAAGAGTTCGAATCTTTTTTCCAAAATGAGTTATTTGCCAATAAGCCTGTTTTTGAAACAGAAGTTGTGGCTACTTTTATCAGAGCAGAGCTTGGAAGCGGAATGATAAATGTGGAGTTGGCAAATATCCGCAAATCGCCTTCTATGGAGCAAGGGACAGTATTACGAACTGCTCAACGAGGAAACAGATTTCAATTCGATGGGTATGTAATCGGTCCGGAATTGTTGGGTAGTATTTACTGGCTACATATTGCCAATGAACATGAGGAAAGCTGGATACATGCAGCGTTGGTGAGACTGGATTATTCCTACGATTTTCCACCTCGCTCCTGAATGCTAACAAGATGTTAAAATCTTTTTAAAAACTCCTTAATCCGCTCTTTACATGAAGAGTCTAGTATTCTTTAGCTTAGAGCGATAATTTTTATTCTTTTCTCAAAATTATTTATCTGGGCGTATTGTAATCAATAAAAGGGATACCCTCAATGAGTGTAAAACAGGAAACTTCTACTGAGGCGTATGAAAAAGGGTCATTGGCTAACGCAATTGGTGAGCCTGTAATGATTGTGCCTAAGCGTACTCCTGAAGAAAAACGCAATGTAGCGCGAAATCGCCGGATTGAGTTTGCTTGGGCATTGCTTTACATGTTGCCTGCTTTGATAATATTTATAGCTTTTACATATATTCCATTTTTCCGGGCGATCTACCTTAGCTTTTTTATTACCGATGCTAAAGGCGACCCGGTTAAATTTAACGATGTAAAATACTATTCACGCATCTTGAACCTAGACGATAGTGGACGATCCGAATACTTACGTAGCATTTGGACTACTATTATTTTTACCATTATGGTAGTACCGCTTGGGATTATTGCTTCGCTGGCGTTAGCGGTGCTGGCAACCGCTAAAGTGCAGATAATCGGCGTTTTCCGTACGATTTTTACCAGCAGCGTGGCGATTTCTGTAGCCAGTGCAGCGGTTATTTGGTCTTTAATCTATAGCCCAAACGTAAAAGTAACCCAATGGCTAATTGATTTACTTCAAATCAAATCTACCACTTTGCTTAACGATGCGCTAACTGCGTTACCTGCAGTAGCTTTTATGACCATTTGGACTTCGCTCGGTTTTAACTTTATCATTACCCTTTCCGGCATTCAGGCAATCCCGCAGGATTTATACGAAAGCGGTCTCATAGATGGCGCAGGTGGTTGGAAGGCTTTTCGATTTATTACGCTGCCATTATTAACCCCTACGTTGCTTTTCCTGTTTGTCATTTCGGTTATCTCCAGTTTCCAAGCGTTCACCCAATTTAACGTATTAGTAGGTAATGAAGGTCCCGATGGCACTACCAACGTACTGGTTTACACTATTTTTACTGCCTTCTGGAAAGATAACCGCTACGGCTTTGCCTCCGCGCTATCGGTGGTGCTGTTCGTGGTCTTACTCGTGCTGACATTTATTCAGTTCAAATCGTTGGACAGGAAGGTGCATTATCAATGAGCGCACAAACCGGTCTAGTTAAAACAGATTCATACTACGGCTCATTTCAGGCAATCCGCCTAATCAAGAAAGTGGCTACCTATATTTTGCTGGTAGCAGCTTCATTGATTGTGCTGTTTCCGCTGTTTTTTTCTTTTTCGTTGGCATTGCAGGGACCCACAATTGCACCAACATTATTGCCAGATTTCAGTAAATTAGACTTCTCGGCGTTCGGGGATGCCTTTAAAATAGAAAAAAATCTTGGTCGCTGGATTCTCAACTCTTTTGTGGTGTCACTTCTGGTTACACTTGGACAACTTTTTACTTCATCGCTGGCAGCTTACGCGCTGGCAACCCTTAATTTTCCGGGCAAGAACATTTTCTTTTTTATTATCCTCGGTACTTTGATGATACCTTGGGAATCTACAATTATTACCAACTATTTGACTATTTCAAACTGGGGCTGGAAAGATAGTTATCAAGGCTTGGTTGTGCCGTTTCTGTCAACTGGCTTTGGTATTTTCCTGATGCGTCAGTATTTTATGACAATACCGCGTGACCTCTACGAAGCCGCTATTATAGATGGGTGTGGGCGTACTCGTTATCTATGGTCTATATTGCTGCCATTATCGCGCCCTGCACTGGGAACTCTGGCGGTTTATGCGTTTTTGAATACCTGGAACCAATATTACTGGCCCCTATTAGTAATAGATGCCCCTGAATGGCGTACCACTCAGGTCGGCATTACGGTTTTCAGATCTTCCGAAATTGCAGTATTCAATTTACAAATGGCGGCAACAATTATCGTGATGTTACCAACACTGCTATTGCTCGTTTTCGGTCAACGCCAATTAGTGCGGGGCTTGACCGCCGGTGCGCTTAAAGGGTAATACGCCTGAGTTTATCCGGCATAGGCGTGTTGGTTGTCGTTGAAGTTATTTTATACAAGAAGGAGAGAAGGTTTTGAAAATCAGTAAATCATGGAAATTGATTTCGCTGGCGATGGTCATCATTATGTTGGCTGCTATGCTGGTGGCTTGCGGTGACAATACCGCGACTCCCGTCCCTGCTACTACTGCTGCTACCACCAAAGCAGCCACTACCGCTGCGGCTACTACTGCGGCTGGTGCAACAACCGCTGCTACCACCACCACTGCGGCTGGCGCTACTACTGCGGCTGCAACGACCGCTGCCGCCACCACTGCGGCTGGTGCGACAACCGCTGCCGCTGCTCCTGCTCCCACCATTACTCCTATCCCGCCCGTAGCGCAACCTGCCGGTTCGCTAAAAATAACCTTGTGGTTTGGTTTGACTGGCGCATTGGGTAACGTTGTACAGCAAACTGTTAACAAATATAACACCAGCCAGAGCAAATATTACGTTGAAGCAATTCAACAACCTGATTACGATGCTACCCTAAACAAGTTCAATACTTCACAAGCGGGCGGCAGTTTGCCCAGCGTAGTGCAGATTTACGACATCGGTACTCAGCGTATGATTGACTCCAAGCGCGTGCTACCGGTGCAAGATTTTATTGACCGCGATAAGTTGGATGTTGTCAGCGACATTGAACCGGCAGTTCGCAACTACTATACCGTTGGAGGCAAGCTCTATTCGATGCCTTTCAACACTTCTTCCCCGGTAATGTACTTCAACAAGGCTGCTTTCAAGGAAGCCGGGCTAGATACTGAAAAACGCATCTGGACTTACGATGAAGTGTTTGATGCTGCTAAGAAACTCACCAAAAAGGATAGCAGCGGCAAAGTAACCCAGTATGGCGCGGGCTTTACCGCCTATAGCTGGTTGTTCGAACAAGAATTGGCGATTCAGAATGCCCTTTTCGCCGATCCTAATAACGGACGTGAAACTCGTAGCTCCAAACTCATTTTCAACACCGATACCGGCGCCAACTGGCCTAACTTCCTGAAGAAGTTGTTAGATGAAGCTCCTGCCAAATATTTTGGACGTGATGGCGGCGCAAATAGTACCGCTCGCGACTCCTCCTTTGTAACTGGTGAATCCGCAATTACCTTTAACAGCATCGCTAACCTACGCGGTTACCTCAGTAGCGCTCAAACTGCCGGAAAAGGCGTAGATGTTGGGGTTGCCTATTTGCCACGCCCTACAGGTGCAACCGGTGGCGTAATTATCGGTGGAGCTTCACTGTGGATTACCGACCAAGGTAGCAAAGAGCAGCAGGAAGCCGCTTGGGATTTTGTTAAATGGACTTCCCAGCCTGAAACTCAAGCATATTGGTCTGCCAATACCGGATACTATCCTATACGCAAAGCTGCTTACAATGTACAGGATATGAAGGACACGCTGGCTAAATACCCGCAATTCCAGATTGCGGTTGACCAGTTGCGGGCTTCGCCTTCCGGTTTCCCGACCGCTGGCGCAATTTTCGGCACTTTCATCTCAACTCGCCAAAATATCGAGGCTGCGATGGATCAACTGCTGACCAAAGGCGGCACTACCAAGCAATTGCTGGATGATGCTGCCAAAAAGTCCAATGAACAATTGGATGAGTACAACTCTACCGTGAAAAAGTAGTTATAAAAATGCCCCTTCTCGTTTTGAGAGGGGGCTTTTTTTAATTAATCCTGTTCAGCGGTCAACTATTCCGCTTCTTCTATTTCTGGTATATCCTTTTTTGGCTTAAAAGTTGTTTGAGGAGGGGCTTCTATTGGTTTTTCAGGCTGCTGCGTTTTAGCATTGCGCCGTTTTAGCCAGACTACAACCAACGCCGAAGCTACAAATAATAATAAAAACCAACCCCGCCGCGACTTCTTTTTGTCCGGCGCCTTTGCGCTATCTTTAAGTTTTGCCATTTTATCTCACAAGTATTCGCTAGAATTGATTATAAGAGCTAATATTTTAGCCTACTCTATCTTTTCCACATTATTTCGACAAGCTTATTATACAGGTTTTCAGGATTGCGGTGTGAAAGCCTCTGCACTATATCTACCTCAGATTGATGGAATCCCGAATTATGTGTAAGGAAGAGGAGTTGAACGAGGGCGCATCGCGTTGCGCCCCTACCAATCCGAACCTATTTCTTTGTCAAACCCCCTATTAAAAAGTTTTTATAGGGGACAATTCCTTTCTTGCAACAGCCCTGCTTATTTGAGCTTACGCCTCCACAATCCAATACAAATTATGCTATACTAAGCTCGTTATTTTTTAGCAAATTTGAATCTGCTCGTAAAGTAAAGCCTCAATAAAAAGTGAAAACGAAATCACAAGGAGCATTCTCTAAATGAAAAAAGTCGCGATATTTAGCGGCATCGCGGTAGTAGTATTAATTGCAGCTCTCGTCGCGGTGTTAATTTGGGTTGATACCGATTTTCTGCGAAAACTTTCCTATGTATCCTTAAGTATGATGTCGATATTCGCATGCGGCTTACTAATCGCTGTTACTGCGCTTGTGGCAATCCTAGCTGCTTTGATACAGGTGCTTAACAACCTCACCCGTGATAAAGTTAGCCCGCTAATTGATAAAGTCAATGAAGCCGCCGATACGGCGCGTGGTACGGCTATTTACGTTGGTGAGGGTGTAGTATCTCCAATGGTACGACTTGCGTCCTTGTTGGCGGCATTGCGTGGCGCAGTTTCCGCCCTTTTTACCAAGAGGAGCTAATATATGCGCCATTACCGTGTATATAAAGCTCCAAAAAACAACAATTTTACTCAAGGTTTCTGGTTAGGTCTAGTGTCTGGAGTGTTGGGGGCAGTAATTGTGCTGGGACGAAATAGAAGTTAAAACTTTCCGGCGTGCAGGCGTGAACATACGCTACCGCTTGTTTAAAGGGGATGCCTCTGCTACTCCCATTGTTTTTGTGCATGGTTGGGCAGGTAGCCAAGATGATTGGCTGTCCCTTTTTGAAAACTATTGCCAGCAAGGAATAACCTGTCTTGCCTATGATGCGCCCGGTTTCGGTATTTCACAGTTCGATAGCAAGATAGAATCGCGCCGCGCCGACTTTAGCATTGAACGCTACATGGGAGATTTGCTGGCGTTGCTGGATCATTTGAAGTTGCAACGGATAAGGCTAGTAGGTCATAGCTGGGGTGGAGTGGTAGCGATGCGTTTTGCAGCACGTTATCCCGACCGAATCAGCGAACTGGTGGTCATTGGTGGGGCGTACTATGACCCTCACAACTGGATTCACTTTATCTTCAAGTGGATTAGCTGGGTGATGGTTTGGCTGATTATAGCGGTAAAACCTCTTTTACGGCGTTACAAACGTGTTAGAAAATTTGCGGTGCGCCGTTATACTTATCAACCATTACCGGAGCGGGAAGCTGAACTGGTGATGAACGATGTAATATGCAGCGATAACCGAACGCTTGAGAAAACTCTTTGGAGCGGCTACACCGTAAAATTCAAAGAAGTCTGTCCGGCAATCACTTCTCCTACCCTATATGTGTCAGGAAAATACGATCAAGTAGCCCCCCCGATGTTTGTAAAACCCTTCGTGGAGATGACTCCCTGCTCGCATTATGCGGAACTACAAAAGTGTGGGCATTTCCCCATGCAGGAAATACCGGAACGCCTCATTGAAACCCTCAATAATTTCTGGGAAAAAACAAAGTAGGCTAAAGCGAAATATACACCTGACAAAATCATACCACAGGGAAAACCAACGCTGTTCCCTGTGGTATTAAATTTAACTTCTTATTTAAGAATGGTCGGTGGCGTTTGTGCCGGGACATTTGCTGGAGCGGTGGAAGTGGGAGGAGTTCCCGCTTCACTAGCCGGACGCGCAGTGCCTTCTGGGCGAGCGGGCTTCTCTGATTTGGTTGCCTTAGACATAATCATGGTAAGGGATTTTCCTTCCATTCGAGGCGACTGATCCAGAATAGAAATGTCTTTTAGCATTTCAATAAGCTGTTCCAGCAAATCCTGACCTATGTCGGTATGCGCCAATTCACGCCCTCTGAACCGCACCGTAATCTTAACCTTATCACCATCTTCAAGGAAGCCCCGCGCTAGGCGAGCTTTTACTTTAAGGTCATGCTCTGCTATTTTAGGCTCAAGCCTGATCTCTTTTACAGTAATAACTTTCTGGGTTTTGCGGGCATCGCGCTCTTTTTTGGTCTGTTCATATCGATATTTACCATAATCAAGCAGACGGCATACAGGAGGTTGAGCGTTAGGGGCAACTTCTACCAGATCGAAATTTCGTTGGCGTGCCATGCTTAGCGCGTCACGGGTACGCATAATTCCGGCTTGCTCTCCATTTTCATCAATAACGCGAACTTCGGGTACGCGGATACGCTCGTTCACGCGAAGATTTTTGCTAATAGTAAAACTCCTTTCGGCAAATATTTGCTGATAGTTAATAGTATTGGCATAACGGTTAATTAATCTGATAATTTACCGTTTCGTGCCGGAGTAACTTCTCTACCACGAGTTGGTACTCTGACTAATTTTTAACTTCAAAAGATATTATCTAAAGCCAAGATACCCTTCCGCGGACCAAAGCTATAGCAAAGGTTAGGAGAGGGTAAACTAGTAAATAAGTTGTTCAAATCAAAAAAGAATAAACTTGCGGGTATTCAAAGCCAGCAGGTTTATACAACATTAATAATAACACGCATATTTGACTACGTCAACGCCATATGGGACAAGGACCAGGGATTATGCGTTTAGCTCAAACTTCTCGTATCGAGATACAGCAAGTGTATCAATTTAAAATAATTTCAGGTTCACTGTAAGGTCATTAGAGGGGGCAGCTATTTTCAAACGCATAATCCCTGGGAAAAGGGTTGACGAGTATGGCGGAATATGCTACTATATATCTCGCTTGGGTCGCTAGCTCAATTGGCAGAGCAACTGACTCTTAATCAGTGGGTTCAGAGTTCGATTCTCTGGCGACCCATCCAAGCCCATTGCAAAGGTCAGAACGCATCCCTTCCCACTGATTTTCAGGGGGAAAAATGCAACCTAAAACCACTGATACTACGAAATTACACCGCGTAAAGGCTTGCCCTTTTGCCGGGATGATTACCCGTTGGCTAGATTTTTGCCGCGCCAACGGGCTATCCGAAAAGACCCTCCACGATTACGAAGATAAATCTAACAAGTTCCTTTGGTGGTATAAGCACACTGGGTATTACGATTCCAGCGGCTCACACCCGGTAAACGTGTCTATCGAGCATGCCACCGAATTTGTAACGTACTTGCGTAGCCACCAACCGGAACGTTGGGGCATCATCGAGCGCACGAATAACAATTGCGGTAAAGACCTCTCCCCCGCCTCTATCGCTTCCTACGGGCGCGTAGTCAAGGTATTCTTCAACTGGTTGGCAAATGAAGACTATATCGAAACTAGCCCATTTGCAAAAGTGAGCTTCACCACCAACAAGGGCGATAATGAAAAAGAGGGGCAGACCGAGGAAGTAGCGACCTATTTTGAGCGCTCGTATGCAGTTAAAAAATCATCCCTTTTAATACCGGCTTTTGTACAAATAGTTTGAAGGGTTGAGGATTTAACGGCGCTATGATTAGGGATTGTCATTGTGGTTTTGCTGCCATCAGAGTTGTTTCTTGCAAGCGCAATATGCTCGGCTTCTCTTACAATCTGAAAACCGAGCAATTCCAGCGCTTTCAAAACACGACGTTTAGGGGCATCAACGGGGAATTTAGGCATTATACAGGGACAGTGACCTCCTCAACCGAAGCGCTAATAATTGGATCCTCAAATATTCCCAAAGTCTGCTCTCCGAATGTTTCCATGTGAAATTTAATTGCGGAGAGCAGGTCATTTATAGCTTCTTCTTTAGTATTACCGTCGCCAATAACAACACCTTCAATACCGAGGGGGTAAGCCACCCACCCGTCTGGATGTTCTTCTGCGATTATTTTAATCTGAATTGTGGATTTCTTTTTATTTTCCATTGGGAATACTTCCGTAATTACTTAATTTTTAACTACTAACAAGGGTGAGCGCGAGGTGAATATATTGTTACCTAGCAGATT
>NZ_JBAXHI010000018.1:0-80126 GCF_037138995.1 Candidatus Chlorohelix sp.
AGGCAATTTAATTATACCTTTTTTTTCAGAGCCTGTACAGATAGTATTACGGGGTCAGGGCGGTTGCAAGAAACGATTTTTGGACAATAACCTGCTGCACCCGCCGGAGGGGAAAGGAGAGGATGCGTTCAAGGGGACATCCCTTGCGAACCATAGGGTTACACCCCTTTTCGACTAGGCAACCGCCTTGTCAATAATAAAATAATAAAATTTTAATTAGATTAATTGTGCAACATACGCTAAAATATAAATTCAGTATTTATCAGAAATTAATCTAATCTTAAAAAGACAAATTTTAGTAACATCTATTACTTGTAGAAAGCGCTGTGGCATTAATTTCAAATTCGGTAAGAAATATAGGCAACGTGCCTTTGCATTCTTTAAAACGTGGCTGTCCTAATAGCAACAAATGACAACTTACTAAAATTTCCGGGGGTATGTTTGATGACAACCGGCGACAACCCAGAACTAGCTACGCCTTACTCGACAACTGATAGTAACTTTGAGGAGTTATACTATCAGGCACTTGACATAAATCAACAACAAAGTATCCTGCTGGATATGAGCCGGAAATTGAGCGCCAATGTTTCCCTTGAAGTGGTTATAAATCAGCTTCTTAAATACGCCCGCCAATTTTTTAACAGCGATAGTATCCGAATTGGAGTTGCTGCCGAACTAAAGATAGATTATGCGGGTTTGGAACAGAAACAATTTTTGTTTGAGTTGGCTCCAGAATCCCGCTTTTTACATGATGGAATTGGCTTGATAGCGCAGGCTTACCATAGCGGCGAAATTTGTCATACCAAAGATTATATTAATGAACCGGGTATTGAGCATCATATAAAGCTGGATGTCCTCGCAAAAAAATTGAACGTGATAGCTTCTCTGGTCGCCCCTATCAAGCTGAACGATAAAGTCATTTCTGTGATATGGCTCAGTAAAAATTCGGTGTACCAGTGGAAGCCAGAAGAAATTGAGCAGATTGCGCGTTTTACCGAAACTGCCAGCGTTGTACTTGGCAATGCTAAACTATATTACGATTTGAACAATTCCAGATTGCACCTTCAGAGACGGAATCGCGAGCTTGAAGAACGCAATCTGGATTTTGAAACTCTTCAGGTTTTCAACAAGCGTTTGCGCGGACCTCTTGAGTTAAAGCCTACAGCGGAACGCGCGTTAAACCTTGTTTTGGAAATGGTCAAGGCTAATGCTGGTGCCGTCTATTTGGTTCGCGACAACAATCCCCAGAAATTGGAATTGCTTGCAGCTACACATCGGCATGAAGGCAATATTAAGTTAAACACTATTGATTGGGAAAAAGCAATTTTGCCCGCTGATATACTTTTTTCCAAAGTTTCAAGCACTGGAAAAAGTAAATTGGTAAATGACCTGAGCAAAATCTGGAGGAAATATGCTGCTTTTTCTCTGGAGCCTCGCCCAAATTGGCGTTCTGCTATTCTCATACCGTTGTTTGACGGTAAGGTAGCGATTGGAGTTATGGGGCTGATTGGGGCGCTTCCTAATCAATTCAATGAAGACCAACTCAAGTTTTGTGAAATGGCAGGGAATCAGATAGCTGCTGCCATAGTACAGGTCTCTCGCATTGAAAGCCAGAAAGAACAGGAGAAACTTGCGTCAGTGTTGGCGTTGGCTCGTACTGCCGCGCATGAGATAAACCAACCCCTTACGATTTTGCAAGGCGAACTTGAGCTTATTTCTATGACCGGGAAATGTCCCGCCGAAGATACGATGCAGCGAATGTTAAGAGCTATTCGCGAGATAAGTCAACGAATCAGAGCATACCAACAGATAATCGAAATCAATATGGTGGAATCTGTACCCGGTATCAATACGCTGGATACGAGTCGCTAACGGTTTGCCCGAAACTAAAGAGGGTAGCAAGGGGTTTAAAGCCCCTTGCCTGCAGCGAAAATTCTGCTAATTATTTAGGTTGAGCCGCTCAAAGGCTATATCAATGTATTTCAAGTGATAGGCATAATCGAAAACGCCTTGTAGTTCATCATCTGAAAGTCGGGTTGTGATTTCAGGGTCACTTCTTAGATTTTCGATAAAGCTGCCGCGTTCTCTCCACGCTTTCATGGCATGCTTTTGCACCAGCTTATATGCTTCTTGTCTGCCAAGCCCTTTCTCCACCAATTTTAGCAATATTTGTTGGGAAAAGGTTAAACCGCCGCTACTCTCAAGGTTGTAGAGCATTTGCTGAGGGAACACCACCAACTTGCCGATAATCTCGGTCATTTCTGCCAGCGCGTAATCCAGCAAAATGCAGGCATCTGGGAATATAACCCGCTCGGTGGAACTGTGGCTAATGTCGCGTTCGTGCCAGAGCGCCACATTTTCCAAAGCAGTAATGGCGTGACCTCGCAACATACGGGCAAATCCGGCAATGCGCTCAGAGCGGTGCGGGTTGCGTTTGTGGGGCATAGCCGAACTGCCTTGTTGTTTTTCGTGGAATGGTTCTTCCACTTCTCGTACTTCGGTACGTTGGAGGTGGCGGATTTCGGTTGAGAATTTCTCCAACGATGCGCCGATTAGAGCCAAAGTAGTAATAAAATCGGCATGTCTGTCACGTTGCAAGGTTTGGGTGGAAACCGCCGCTGCAGATAGCCCTAGCAATTCGCAAACATCCGCTTCAATGTCGGGTGGAATATTGGCATGGGTGCCAACCGCGCCAGAAAGTTTGCCTACCGCCATTGTATCGCAAGCAGCATCAAGGCGTTCGAGGTGGCGGCGCATCTCATCTACCCATACCGCCAGTTTATAACCAAAGGTGGTAGGTTCGGCATGCATGCCGTGGGTGCGCCCAATCATTATGGTATTGCGATGCTCAAGGGTGCGTTGGGTTATTGCTTCGGTAAGCTCAACTACATCCTGTCGCAATAACGCGCCCGCCTCTTTTACTTGTAGCGATAGTGCTGTATCCACCACATCGGTGCTAGTCAAACCAAGATGTATAAAGCGAGCGGCATCCCCTACTGTTTCGCCGGTAGCGCGTAGGAAAGCTATGACATCATGATCGGTTTCTTTTTCAATTTCCAGCATACGCTCCAAGCTGACGGTTGCCTTGCGTATAGCAGCCATATCTTCTTCTGGAATCACCCCTCGCGCTGCCCACGCTTCACAAACGGCAATTTCAACTTCAAGCCACTTATTAATCCGGTTCTGCTCAGACCAGATACGCCCCATTTCGGCGCGTGTATAACGTTCAATCATCTCTCATCCCCTTTATTAGCTTCCCAGCGGTGCGGAGGTTGGAACACGCCTTTGCCGGGTGTATGTCCGATTACGTGAAATGCGCTAATTCGGCTGGTATAGACATAAGCGCGGTTCCAGTTCTGCTCAAAAATACCCACATCCAAATAATAATAACCTTCTAAGAGCGGTAATTCACTAAAAGTCAGTGTAATACCACCGTTAGTTGCTACATCACCTACAGAAACATTATCAGCTTCTGTAGAAGCTTCATATATCTTGATTCCATCTTCCCGGTAAAGCCCTACCAGAAAGTTAGGTTCTGCAATCAATCCGTTTGGGCTGTATTCAATATGAACATTCAGTGGGTCTCCGGGCGAAATGGCATCTATCGGTTGGCGTTGCTCATTGGAAAGCCATACCCGCGTAAGCTCCATTTCCGCTGCACCCTCCCGGAATTTTGCCACAGGTCCCGAACTTTCTACTGCTACCTTGCTTGGTGCCAAGGTAACGGCGAAAGCCCTTTTCTTATAATTTTGTACTACTTCGGCGGTACTACCATACTCCCGAATACGCCCGTTTTCAAGCCAAAGTACCTGATCGCATATAGTTTCAATCTGATCCATCGAGTGCGATACCAGTATAATTGTTTTTCCGGCTTCTTTCATTTTGAGCATACGGTCAAGGCACTTCTTTTTGAAACGCAAATCGCCCACCGCCAACACCTCATCCACCACAATCAATTCGGGATTGGTACAAATGGCAGCAGAAAAAGCTAATCTTAGCCACATACCACTGGAATAGGTGCGTACAGCCGTATCAATAAAATCCGAAATCTCGCTGAATTCCACTATTTCAGGTAAGCGTTTCATCGCATCGCTACGAGTTAGCCCTGACAGCAACAAGGTAGTCATAACATTTTCGCGCCCGGTAAATTCAGGGCTAAAACCTGCGCCCAGTTCCAACAGGCAGGCAAGGTTTCCGCGCCGCTTTATTGTGCCTTTGGTAGGTTGCCCTAGTCCGCAAAGCATTCTCAAAAGGGTGCTTTTGCCTGCGCCGTTATTACCGATAATACCAAGCGTAGAGCCTTTTTTTACGGTCAGGTCTATTCCCTGCAAAGCCCAGTATTCTTCCGGCTTAGTTCTACCTCTTAGGCTAATGAGTAGGTCTTTCAACCCGCTGGAGCCTTCTTTGCGGGTATAACATTTTTTAAGACCCACTATTTCTATGACATTTTGCGAATCCATATTTTAAATCTCGTCCACAAAGTTATGCTTCAGGCGATTAAAAATCAGGTAGCCTATCAGTAATATTACAAGGGATACTATACTGACAATAGTTAGAGTCATTATATCGGGCATTTCGGTATTTACGAAAATATTGCGGTACATACCAAGAATCAGCGCCATAGGGTTAATATTGAAAACCCATTCATAACCGCGTTTTGAATCTCCAACTCGATAAAACACTGGCGTTATATAAAACCAGATAACTATTACCGCTGAAACGAGGTGCCCAATGTCTCGGTAAAATACGTTAAGCGCGGAGATAATAAGGGAGAGTCCCAGCGTAAACATGAATTGAATCAGCAGGATAAGGGGCAAAAATAGGTAATTCCAGCCCGGATATAGCCCATCTATAATTAACAAGCCTAGCAGTATGGGGAGCGCGAGCAGGTAGTTAACCATATTACTGGCGACATTTACTGCTACCAGTATCGCGGTGTTAAATTCGGGGAGGCGTACTAGTTCACGGTTAAATGTTATGGTATATGCTGACATAGTGATGCTACTGCTAAACCAGTTCCATGCAAGCACGCCACAAAAAACATAAGCGGAGTAATGTTTTATATTAAGTGGTACAACTTGTTGAAAGACAAAGCTAAATACTACCAGCGTAAGAAGCGGGTTAAGCAATGACCATAAAATACCGAGTACGCTGCGGCGATAATGAATCTTTACCTGTCGCAAGGTAAGGTCGATAAGAAGATCCCGGTAGTGAATTATCCTGTACATATAGTTAGAAACAAAAAAACAGGGACGCGCTTATAGCCGTCCCCGCGTAGCTTTTTTCTATCTGGCAACCGCACTGACAGTTCTTATATTCTTGCGACCTAAGAACCGCCCTATGTCGTTTTTCTCCCATGAAACCAAGAACATACTAGCGTTAAAAATCGAAGAGTAGGTGACACTAATCATGCCAATCATCAAAGCTAGTACAAACGTCCGAATGCTGGGACCACCAAACAGGTAAAGGGCAATGAGCGGAAAAATGATGGTCAGGTTTGTGTTAATTGAACGAGCTAGAGTTTGCCACAAGCTGTAATTAACTACGCTATCCATTGATTCGCCGGGATTACGCAATTCGTTTTCCCGAATCCGGTCAAACACCACGATTGTGTCATGGTTTGAGAAACCTACCACTGTGAGTAGGGCGGTGATAAATAGCGCGTCAATTTCTACTTGGAAAAATGCGCCAAGCACGGCAAAGATTCCGATTACCAACAATACGTTGTACACCATTGCGCCCACAGTTGAAGCGGCATAACGCAATGGTTTTTTCACATTTCGGAAGCTCCACGCCAGATAAGCGAGGGTTGCCAGCGAAATCAAGGTAATCGCTAGGAAGGTACGCACACCGATTTCGCTTGCTACCACCGAGCCTACCGTTAGAATACTGGTACGACCGGGGGTGTAATTTTCAGGATAGGCAGTTTTAAGAGCATTATCTAGCAAGTTGCGCTCATCGGTATTACCAGAAATTTCACTGGTACGCAGTATTATCAAGCCGGCATCGCTCGGCGTGGCGATGACTGTAAAAGCTTGCTCGTTTCGTTGCGTCAGCAATTTATTTTCTGCATCGCTGCGCGGTTGCTTGTTGCGAAGTTGGCTTAAATAATCGCTTTCGGCGGTTTTGACAACTTTTTCAACTTCAGCACTGACAGGGGTATTTTTGAAATAGAGGTCCCATGTAGAACCACCCGTGAAGTCTATTCCGAAGCGTAAACCGCCTAGCAGAATGGCTATAAGCCCCGGTAACACCAGCGTGAGGGATAATAGATAAAACCAACCACGCTTATTTACAAGATTAGGCATTTCTTCTTTCCGTGAGAGTTTATTTTGTCAGACTTCTAACCGTTAAACGGGGTAAATTATACCACGCTTCTACATCTGCGCCAAACTTTAAGGGGCTTTTTCGGCAGGGCTGTTGCATAGCCAGTATTTATATTTTCAACGGTTCCCCAAACCACCAAGAAAATCGTTTTTGTAGGGGCGGTTCGTACCCACTACGGGGCACAGGCGAACCGCCCTTCTTTTATTGCCACATCACCCACAAAAAACGCCACCCAACGAGGGCGTATCGCGATGCGCCCCTATCAATCCGAACCTATTTCTTTGTCACACCCCCTATAAAAAACGTTTCTTTTAATGCCCTGAAAGACTATGTTATCCGGTTTGCGCCTGACTTTACCATAGTGTAATATAATGGTGATTGCTTAAAAGCTCACAGGTTATATGGTTACGGTTGATAGCCCACGAGCCAGAAAAGGGGAATAGAATACTCTTGCCTTATAAAGTATTAATGGTTGCGCCTACATCGTTTTTTTACGATAATGGCTGCCATGTACGTATTCTTGAAGAAATACGCGCTTTGCAAGAGGGTGGTCACCAGGTTACTGTGTGTACCTACCATATGGGGAATAATATAGATGGTGTCGATGTTCAGCGCAGTTTTGATGTACCGTGGAAGCGTGGCGTACAAGTAGGTAGCAGTCGCCACAAAATTTACTTTGATGCCGTTCTCGCTTTAAAGACTTTTCAGGTTGCTCTTCGTCAGAAGCCCGATATAATCCATGCCCATCTTCACGAAGGGGCGCTGATTGGCGGTATTCTCAAGCTCTTGAAATTCGGGCGTATGCCTTTGGTTTTTGATTTTCAGGGCAGTATGACCAGTGAAATGGTAGATCATCATTTCCTGAATCCGGAAGGTTTTTTCTACAAACCGGCGGTCAAGCTGGAAAATTTCATCAATCACATCCCCGATTTAATAATTACCAGCACCTATAATTCGGCGAACATTTTAAAAAATAAGTTCGGGATAAACCCAGAGCAGGTTATAACACTGACTGACCGGGTAAATAGCAATATCTTCAAGCCTTACACCTCGCCGGAAGAGCGTGAAATCTCCGAACAAACCCGCCGAGAATTGAATATACCACCGGGCAAGAAAGTGGTAATTTATCTGGGAGTGCTTGCGCCTTATCAGGGTACGGATCATTTGCTTGAAGCCGCTACATTGCTCAAGCATGAAGCGGCTGACCTGCATTTCGTAATCATGGGCTATCCCGGTGTTGATAGTTATCGCGAACTAGCAAATTATTTGGGCTTGGGCGACAGAGTAATTTTTCCGGGCAGGATTCCTTATCAGGAAGCGGCGCGAATGCTTTCAATCGGGGATATAGCGGTAGCTCCCAAGATGTCGGCAACTGAGGGCGCAGGTAAAATTACCAATTATATGGCGATGGGTATCCCCACGGTGGCGTTTGATACCCCGGTTAGCCGCGAATTAATGGGTGAGGACGGTATATACGCCAAATATGGTGATGCGCGTTCACTTGCAAATAATATTAAAATGCTGGCACAAAATGAGGGTTTAAGGCAGTCTCTATCCCAAAAACTTCGTGCCAGAGCAATTACCGAAATGAGTTGGAAGCAAGGATGCGAACAGCTTGAAGGGATTTACGATAGAGCTATAAGTCGCTATCGGAAAAATGTAGGGCAAATCACACTTAGTAGCGAAAATAGTTCTAAACTTAATTTCTCGGCAGATAGCAGTAGTGAGCCAATTAGTGGTAAAATGTTGGAAAGAGGCGAAGCTTCAACTTCACTATAGAGTTAAAGCAGGGAAGTGTTAGGTTAAACTATGGCGGATGAGCTTATTCTGGTCGTTGATGATGAGGAAATAATCAGAAAACAGGCGGAGGCGGTGTTACAAAAAGCCGGTTTTCGCATATTAACTGCCCCTGACGGTAAAACTGCACTCGAATTGATAAAGCAACAACCCTTTGATTTGCTACTCTCCGATATTCGCATGCCCGATATGGATGGTCTCCAACTTTTTACCAGCGCTCGCAAACTTGTACCGGACCTGATAGCGGTCTTGATGACCGCACACGGCACAATTGATATAGTAATCAAGGCGATGCAATTAGGTGTTCAGGGCTTTTTGCAAAAACCGTTTGCTTCCTCCGAATTGGAGCGCGTAATTAACGATGCCTTAGACAAAAGCCATATGGCACAAGAAGCGGTGCGTTTGCGGGTGCTTTCCCCCCTGCTGGAAGCACGCAAAATGTTAATGAGAGATTTTGACCTCAACGCTTTCTTTAGTTCGGTTGTGGAAGTTACCGCACGTGAGTCTGCCACCGATTATTGTGCAATATACCTTGCCGATCCAAGCGCAGGTGATTTGCAGTCTCTAGCGGTTCATATTAATCCTGAAGCAACCCGCTATTTTTCTGCAAACAATTTCCCTGCCGATAAACTTGCCTCACGTTCTATAGAATTAAAACGCACAGTGGTATTACGGCGTAGCAATAATACAGAAGCTTCTTCTTCCGGCGCAGATGAAACTGTACCCGGTGTGGTTATGGGTGTGCCATTGTTATTGGGAGGCAAAGCGGAAGGCGCATTGTTGTTAGGACGTGCCGCTCTGGATAAAACTTTCGTGCAGGGTGAGCGCGAATTATTTGAGATAATCGCAGGGCAATTGGCTACGTTAGTGGATAACCGCCGCCTCTTTGAGACACTAAGCAAACGTGAGGAGCGGTTGCGGGGCTTTCTTGCGAAATTTGTTTCCATTCAGGAAGAAGAGCGCAGAAATATATCAAAGCAAATCCAAGAGGGGATAATTCCCGCGTTAACCAGCAGCAGACAAGCTTTGCAGAATTATCTGGAAAAAGTACACTCGTCCGCGAATCAAGAATTACTTCACACCGAGCAACGCTTGAAAGAAATATTGGGTGAAGCTAAAAATCTTGTGCAAACCTTGCGCCCAACCGAGTTGGACGAATATGGTTTGGGCGCCGCTATTCGCCTTTATGTGCGCGAAATTTCTGCTGACCCCGATATCGAACCAAAGCCGACCTTTCAACTCGAAGGGTCAGAAGTGCCTCGTCTTGGTAGCGCGGTTGAAACCGCCTTATATCGTACCTTTCAAGAAGCCCTTAATAATGCTTACAAATATGCTAAAGGTTACTCTATAAGCGTGCTAGTTAGGGTTGAAAAAAGCCGTAATAATAATCATAAAGTCACAATTGAGATCAGTGATAGGGGTAAAGGCTTTAATGCTGCTGCGCTACTCAGCGGTGAAATGGGCAGGCAAACCGGGATGTTTTTGATGCAGGAACGTATGGCGGTTATTGGCGGCACCTGTGAAATACACTCTACTCCCGGTAGCGGCACGGTTGTTGTTCTTACCTATGATACCGATATTCTTTAAATTATTTATTTGTCCATAATTTAACTCAACATTGCCTGTCGAGGCGGTATTTTATAGTTGCAAATTTTGTTATCGTACCTAGAAATTTTCCCTCTTGAAAGTTTTACCCTGTTTGAGGCTAATCCTTCTGAATACTCACTTTATTTATTACGCTTATGTAACATATCAGGAAAATAGATTGCATCAATAACATTTGCCCTGTAAAATTAAGTAAAAGAGTCAAGTTAATTAGAAGTAAAAACCAATTATTAAATCTTTGTATTGAGAGTGACGGTGGTAGTTTGAGCTTTTCCGCAGTAAGTTTCCGACAGAAACGTATTTTAAGTCTGTTCCTGATTTTAACCCTTTTTTCCATTCTGATAAGTGCATGTAGTAGCGCAGAACCTACGGTTCTTACCACATCCCCAGCCTATAGCTCAACTATAACCACCGCAACCGCATCTCCCTATGTTACTGTTGCTCCGACTCCAATCCAAACTTTGGAAGTGAGTCAGTCTTTAACGCTCGAAATAGGGGGTTTCTCATCTTTTGTATATTTTCCGGTTGGGTTGGATAAAACAGAACCTGCTCAGATATTGCTAGTGTTGCATGGGATGGGCGGTAATGGTCAAGCAATGGGGCGAATATTGACCGATTATGCCGATCGCTATCATATGGTGCTAATTGCACCTAGCCTTCAATATAATCAGAACTGGAAAGATATTTCGGTTATTGCAAAAGAAGACCCTGCTATTTCTGCCCAACTTCAAAATATGATTGACCAGATTCCCGCAACGCTTGGTTTGCAGATTTACCCCAAAGTTATGCTCTTTGGTTTTTCCAGAGGCGCACAATTGGCGCATCGCTTTGCTATGTTCTACCCTGAGAGGGTTTTTGCTGCCGCTATAATCTCAGCCGGTGGGTATTCACTGCCCGTTACCAACGAACCAAATGTAGACCAGAAAAGTCAGCCAGCTTCTAAAATTATGCCGTTTCCGTTTGGAGTAGGGGATATTTCACATTATACCGGGCATGTTTTTAACCGTGAAGCTTTCACAAAGGTGCAATTTGTGGTTGAAGTGGGGGAATTGGATAATAAATCCGCCGATGTACCGCGTGATTACGACCCTTATCTCGGTAATAATCGGCTAGAACGCGCCCGAACTTTCTACAAGTGGTTACAGCAGGTTGGCGTGCATGCTACTTTCAACACTTTCCCAAAAGCTGGTCACGAGATTACTCCTGAGATGGGGCAGATGGCTTTCCAGTTTTTCAGGAATGCCCAACAGGCTACCAACCGAAATGCAGCTTAGCAAATTTCAATTACCGTGCCAGTGGTAACGAAACGATTGCAATTGTACCCGCTTCTGGAGTGCTTATCAGGTTCAAGTTACCACCATAAATCTGGCATAACCGCTTTACTAGAGTTAATCCCAGACCGCCACCTTGTTGCTCGTGCAATTCCCGATTAAATTGAACAAACCCGGCTATAGAGCGGATTTGTTCCGGTTTCATACCATGCCCTTTATCCTGCACTTCCAGAATAAATTCGCCATTATCTAGTCGAGTAGTTACAGTTATTGGTGAACCGGGCGTAGAATAGCGAAAAGCATTGTTAATCAATTCTTCTGCAATTTTTGCTATGCGCGTTTCGTTGATGGCGACCTTGTATTTTTGACCGGAAAATTGCACGGTTAAATCTCCTAACCGTTCAAACCCTTCCGCTTCTTTTTTAGCAACATTGGCTAATATCGTTTCAGGTGAAATGCAAAGTTCACGTCGGAATAATTGGATTTTTTGCTGGTTTTCCTTGACAACTTCGAGTTCTGCGACCAATAAAAAGTTCTGGATAAGCCGATTCAGGCGCTGCGAGTTCTGATAAATGCCATTTGCCATCAACCCTATTTCATCTCTTTCAAGCGAATCTCTATAATCTCTCAGCAAAAGAGAATAGCCAAGAATTATGCTTAAGGGAGTTAGGAACTCATGCGGTAGAATTGTTGTAATATTCTGGCGCAATTCATTTAATTTGGCTTCGATTTGGTGTTTATTATTGAGATGCTTTTCAATCCGCGTGTTAACCGAATTAATCAAGTCTTCGATGGTGCAGGGTTTCACCAGATAATCATCGGCTCCAAGTTCCATGCCGATTCTCATCCGGCTGTGTTCATTAAACCCGGTTAGGAAAATAAATGGAATGGAGGAAAATTTAGGGTTGGATCGAACGGTTTTTAGGACGGTGTAGCCATCCATCTGAGGCATATTTATATCACATAAAATCAAATCGGGTTGGTGTTGTTCGAGTAGAGCAAGTCCTGTTTTACCATCGGCAGCCTTCATAACTTCATAATTTGCGTTGGAAAGCACCACTGCCATGGTGCTGCGAATCATTTCCTCATCATCAATTATCAATATTTTCATTTGCAACCAAGCTTAGACAAAATAAAACGACAATAAAACTTTACCAGTCCTATTTTAACATGATTCCTTTGCCAGATTTATAGCTTTGCTGGGGAAATTCATTTCAATATCATAACAAATTTAGGAATTCTCCAAAGAAACTCGCTAGGTGAAGGTTTCTATTTCTTATTTAGTTAGGAGCTTAATACTGGAAAAGCTGTTAGTTGTTGTTTTATTCCAAGCGCTGTATTTTGTAGGTCGGCGTGAGCAAACGACTTCCTATGGTTAAATTATTTTCACCCTGACACTGAATCTGGAAATTTTGTAACAATTCTGCTAATCTGAATTATTCCATAAAACCTCTAGCAGTGTTTATTGCTTTGGTAATTCGGTAGGAACCAACTTAAGGCTATTGACCAATTCATTGGCGGCTTTTAGGTTTTTCATAACCTTTTGCATATTGCCTTTTAGGCTCAATTTGCCGGTCATAATCGCTTGCATAGGGTCAAGTTCGTTGGTTGCTACTTTAAACCATGAATCAGTCGGTCCTTTGACAGTAAATTCAGGGGTGCGAAGGGAAGCATCTTCTATTTTAATTGCTTCAAGGCATTTACCATATTGTAGATTTAAATACATGATAATTTCATCAGTAGATGTTTCGTCTGGTAAAGCTATAAAATAAAAATCGCCTTCCCACTCTTTTGCGGCATCTTCATAACTCGCGCTTGCATTGAGAGCATTTTTGAATTCATTAAGCCATTCCTGTGTACCGAACAACGCCATGTAATTACTGCCTCCTTGTGTAGTAGAATGATTTAGGGATTAATAATTGTATTACCGGGATAAATCTGGCTATCGGAAAGTCTCTGCCAGTAATCCTTTATTTTGCAACCCATAATCAGCATGTCATGGGTTACGCCTTTTGCATCTTTTATGTAATCGGTGAGAATGCCCTCATGTACATAGCCTAGTTGCTTATAGATTTTGATAGCAACTAACTGATCGGCGCGTAATTCGGCGGATAGTTTTTCCATACCTAGGTTACGAGCAAGGTTGAATAATTCGCTGGCAAGTATGCGACCAAGCCCCAAGCCGCGAGTATTTTCACCCACTAGCATCCAAAATTCGCCAATATGTGCAAACCATTGGGTGCGATAGCCTTTTAGTACCGCAACGCCTACAATGCGTCCGTTAATTTCGGCACCAATTGGAAACACCTCATTCCAGCGAGGACCCCCGAACCAAGATTCTAGACTTTCACGCTCGGTTACATCATAGCGCAGAAAATTACGCTCATCTTCGAGGATGGTTAGGAAAAACATGATGAGACGGTCTTCATCTTCTTGATGCAATACCCGCAGGGTAGCAATCTGACCGTCACGCAAATCTATTTCTTTTGGATAGTCATCCAGCATTTTCTGGTGATTTAACCTGTCTAAAAAATTGATTAAGTAAGGCACGCCAGTTTTGGTGTTCCTTATTATTTTAACCCATGTGCATTCCGCCGTTGATGTTGATTTCCTGTCCGGTAATATAATCGGCATCAGCACAAAGGAATACAACCGATTTGGCAACTTCTTCGGATTTTCCCAGTCTTCCCATTGGAATTTTGGATTTAATCTGATCGAGGCGGTCTGCCGGAATTGCTGCCACCATTTCGGTTTCAATAAAGCCCGGACAAATGGAATTTACAGTAATCCCAGATTTGGCGGTTTCTAAAGCCAGCGATCTGGTAAAGCCCAGAATACCGGCTTTGGTGGCACTGTAGTTTGCCTGCCCAAAACCGCCTGCCTGCCCAATAACAGACGAGATGCTGACGATATGACCGTGTTTTTGGTTCAGCATATGCTGTAACGCGCTATGTGTACAGTTGTATAGGCTATTGAGGTTGGCATTAATAACTTCATTCCACATTTGCTCGTTCATATTCTTGAAAGATTTATCGCGTGTGATACCTGCATTATTAACCAGTATATCAAGTTTTCCGAACTCTGCGACAGTCTTTTCAATTAATGCTTTGGCATCCTCATAATTTCCAACGTCACCGGCAATGGCAATTGCTTTACCACCCTTTGCTCTAATCTGCGCTAAGGTTTCCTCTGCGCCTGCCGTATCACTTTTGTAATTAACAGCCACGCTGGCGCCCTCTAACGCCAGTTCGATTGCAATTGCCTTGCCAATGCCTTTTGAGCTACCAGTAACTATGGCTACCTGCCCATCCAGTTTGCCCATCCTTGTTCTCTCCATCTTTCTTCAATCAACTCTATATATTACTACTGGTAGGACTATTCTGGGGTATCTTCAGTTGATTTTCGTTTAGCCGATTTTTTGATAACCGGACTTGCTTCACCCAACGGGTAATAACCTGCCTCACCTTCAGCGGTTGCTTGCGCCTCCGAGACAGCGTTATCAGCGGTGGAGTCGGCTTGTAGGTGAAGCACCTTCATGATTTGTTCAAGAGTATTTTCTATTTTAGAAAGTCTGACTTCGAGATTACCCAAATGCCCGCTGATTTTCTTGATTTCAGCAGGAGTAGAATTAGACTCGATTTTCTCCTGAAGGTCATCAAGCCGAGCGTCAATATCAATGATTTGAGAAGAAAGTCGGGTGAAATCGTGGAGAGTGGGCAAACCCTGCAAATGCAGATATTTCTCCATATTATCCTGTAGGACCTTCTGCATTGTCATTGCGGATTCCATGTTTTTACCCATAGTTGCCGCGAAATTATCAGTGTTTACAAACTGGTTCATAGCATTGGAAGACATTTCTTCGCTGGCATCCATCATTTTTTTCCAAAAGCTGAATGGATCCATAGGCGAGCCACCTTTAGTTTCGTCGCTCATAGTATTAATATTCTCCTTTATCTCTTAACCTTGGCTTCTGACATTATTATGGAGCAGAAAAACACGATATGAAAAGGATACTATATTTTCGGAAGAGCCGCAATAACTATAGCTCTTCCGGAGCGCTCATACCCATTAAACTTAGCGCTCGTGCCAGCGTAATTTTAACTGCACTTACCAAAAGCAGCCTAGCTTTGCTTAAAGGCACATTTTCAGGGTCAATTACTCGATTATCGTGATAATAGGTGTGAAATGCACTTGCAAGGTCTTGTGCATAGAACGCTAGTCGGTGCGGTTCCAGATTACGCGCCGCTCCTGCCACAATTTCGGGCAGTAAAGTTAATTGCCTTACCAGATTTAAATCCGCATCATTATTCAGAAGGGTTATATCGCCGTCATCCCAAGTTTTAATACCCTTTTCAGGGGCTTGCTTAAAAATGCTGGCGCAGCGGGCATGGGCATACTGGACATAATAGACCGGATTTTCATTAGATTGAGCGAGCGCAAGGTCAAGGTCAAAATCAATTTTGGTGTCTTGACTTCGGCTTATTAAGTTAAAGCGTACTGCATCCGCCCCAACTTCGCTCATAACTCTTTCAAGGGTTATGATATTGCCAGCGGTTTTTTTCATTCTTGCGCCATTAACCATGACCATTTGCATAACGATAATGGTCAGGTCATCGGGATTCAAGCCGAGCGCGTTAAGGCTGGCTTTTAAGCGAGGGATGTGACCCTGATGATCCGCTCCCCAGATATTGATAACTTTCTGGAAACCGCGTGTTATAAACTTGTTATAGTGGTAGGCAATATCTGACACGAAATAGGTGGGTAAGCCGTTTGAGCGAATTAGCACATTGTCTTTTTCCTGCCCTAATGCGCTGGAACCAAACCAAACTGCTCCTTCACGCTCTGCTACGTGTCCTTTTTTACGCAATTGCTCAAGAGTGGCTTGTACCTCACCGCTATCGAACAGGCTTTGTTCCCGGAACCACCGATTAAATTTTACTCCCATGCGCTCAAGCGTAGCCTTAATGTCAGCTAATTGCGTTTCAATTCCAAGCACACCCACTTGTAAGCGTCCTTCAGAATCGGGTAATTTCAGGAATCGCTCGCCATATTCCTCGATAAGTAATCGCGCTGCAAATTCAGCGGCAGGGTAATTTTCTAATGGAGGAGTGGCAACTTCGCCTTGAAGCTTTCGATAATAGTACCAGCAATTGTTGTAAAACACTTCCATACGGCTACCGGCATCGTTTACGTAAAATTCACGTTCTACCTCATAGCCTGCCGCTTCCAGCACATTAGCCAAAGCATCACCTAATGCCGCCCCCCGCGCCGAAGCAATGGTAATCGGACCGGTTGGGTTTGCGCTTACGAACTCTACCTGCACTTTGGTTTGCTTGCCTAGCTCAACATTTCCATAACTCTGCCCGGCTTTGATAATTTCCAAAACCTGCCCCGCCAACCAACCTTGTTTCATGCGGAAGTTGATAAAGCCCGGTTGGGCAATTTCTACTGTCGCTATTGAATCATTTGGTTTAAGGTAATGACGGATAATTTCGGCAATACGCATCGAATTTGAGTTCGGCATGGCTCGCTTCAACTTGAGAGCTACATTGCAAGCGTAATCTCCATGATCGTACCGAGGGGTGCGCTCCACAAAAACTTCTGGCAGCGCTATTTCCGGTAACGCTCCCTTTTGTACTGCGTTATGGATTGCCTCTTTAACAAAAGAGGCTAGTTCTTCGTTTACAGTCATATTTTAGTATAGTAAAAGTATCTTGAAAAACATTAAAGGTCAGTAGAGAAAAATTATACCAGATTTTTGCTAAGTTATCTCTACAAACCCCAAGTCTTAATTTTCTGATAGTTGACATCGCTAAAAAAGGGCATATAATTAACTTATACAAAACATAAACAAAATATAAAATAAATTGGCACAAATATTAGCTCTATTATTTTCTACCTTTCCTAACTATAGATATAACTGCCTAGCTTAACAAGTCCACATCCACACTCATAGCACAGAGACCAACCTGAACTTAGGTTGGTCTCAATATTTTATAAGAAAATTAGGGTTCGATTAAGATACCCTCTTAGGGTCACTTTCTATTATTGACTTTTGTAGCTGCCTATGATACTTTTACATTTATAGTCTAGGTAAAAATTCAGTCAATAATTTTGTGTTAAATACCCAATATCTTGTGTTTGAAGGGAGATTAGTAATGGCTCGCGCTACCTTATCAACTGCCCCTGTGAAATCTATATCCACCGGCTTTGAACAGCATCGAAAATCTCCTTTAAAATCCAAACTCAAATTTTATTTGGTAGGCGTAGTTATCCTTGGCGCTGCTGCTTTCGTGGCTTTTAGCGCAATGCAAGGCGCAACCGTTTATTACTACGATGTCCATGAAGTAAAGGCGAAACTGGTAAGCGGCACTCTTGCTAACGAGTCTTTTCGTATGGCAGGGCAGGTCGTACCCGGCACCATACGCAAGGGTGATACAGCCGATACCTATATTTTTACCGTCTCAGACATGAAGCAAAAAGACTTAACCATAACCGCAACTTATAAAGGGGTTATACCTGATACTTTTAAAGATCAAGCGCAGGTCACTTTAACAGGAAATTTTAACTCTTCCCAATCTATGTTCGTGGCTACCGAATTACTGGCTAAATGCCCATCCAAATATTCAACAGCCGCTGAATAGTCCGGCAGTAGAAGTGAAGTGAGAGCGTTTTTGATATTTCAGCCCTTACATAAGGCAAACTCAATCGGTAAGTGTCATAAACGTGCATACAGAAGCTTAATAAGGTAACTAAAATTCCACCATGAATCAAATTGGCTATGTTTCTATGTTGGTGGCCTTTGCTGTTTCCCTTTACGGCGCGTTAGCGCTCGCAATTGGGTCTTATCGAGGCTATCCTGAAATGATAAAGAGCGGTCGTAGGGCTGCTTGGGTATCTTCCGCGCTAATTACTCTTGCCTCTATCAGCATCATTTGGGCGTTACTGAATGATGATTTCAGCCTTAAATATGTAGTTACCAATAGCGCTCGTGCGATGGAGTGGTTCTACAAAGTTTCGGCGATGTGGGGCGGGCAGGAAGGCTCACTCTTGTTGTGGGCTTGGATGCTGGCAGGCTTTATGGTAATTGTTCTACTCCAGACCCGACATGCAGCTTATCGGCAGATTGCTCCTTGGGTGCTGGTAGCTATGCTAACGGGTGCTGCCTTTTTTGCGGCAATGTCTAGCATCGTTACCAACGTTTTTGAGCAGAGCGTGACAATTCCACAGGATGGGCGCGGCTTAAACCCACTGTTGCAAAATCCCGGTATGGTAATACATCCCCCCATGCTCTATGCCGGATACGTCAGTACGATAGTAGCGGCGGGTTACGCTTTTGGCGCATTGGTAGTTAACCGCTTAGACAACACTTGGATTCGCTTCTCGAGACGCTGGATTCTGTCAAGTTGGATTTTTCTTACGGTAGGAAACTTTCTGGGCGGTCAATGGGCTTATGTCGTGCTGAGTTTTGGCGGTTTCTGGTCGTGGGATCCGGTTGAAAATGCTGCTATTATGCCTTGGTTTATCAATACCGCCCTGATGCACAGCATCATGATTCAGCAACGGCGCGGCATGTTTAAAGTCTGGAATATTTCGCTGGCGTTTCTGGCTTATGGTCTTTCGCTGTTTGGCACTTTCCTAACTCGCAGCGGCATTCTCAGTTCTGTACATGCCTTTGGCGAAAGCACACTTGGCATCTACTTTATGGCGTGGATTGGTATCCTGCTGATAATTGGCTTTGGATATATATTTTTGCGCTTGCCCCAACTACGCAGCGAAAGCAAGTTGGATGGGCTTATCTCTCGCGAAACTAGTTTCCTTTTAAATAACATTCTGTTCTTCTTGTGTGTGGCATTTATTCTCTGGGGAACACTCAGCCCGCTGATTACGCAAATATTCACCGGCAACAAGATGGAAACCACCGCTGACTATTACCCGAAAACAATGTACCCTGTATTATTAGGGACGTTGTTCCTGATGGGTATCGGACCTCTCATAGCGTGGAGACGCGCCTCTCTGGAAAGTATCTCGCGTAGTTTTTGGATTCCGGCGTTGGCGGGTCTTGGCTTTGCCTTGATTGCTTACGGATTGGGAATGCACGAGTTTCTCGCGTATGTGGGTTTGGGCATTTGTGTGTTTACCGCTACCACAATATTTCTGGATTACTACCGGGGCATCCGCACCCGCCGCAATCATGGCGATGCTAATGTGCTGGTTGCAGCCAAAAATATGGCGCGGCGCAATGGACCCCGCTATGGCGGTTTGCTGGTGCATCTTGGCATCCTGATAATCTCAGCGGTAATTATCGTCAGTAGTGTATATGAAGCCAAAATTGAGTTCGTCCAACTTAAAGTAGGTGAAAGTGTTATTATCAAAGGGATACACGAATACAAGCTTACTTTGGTTAGTGCGGCTCGTATAAAGGGCGATATTAAAACCACTTACCCGATAAACCTAGCGCTTACCGTAGATGGTAAACCACAGGATTCCATTACTCCGGCAATGGAATATTATCCTAGCATTGACCAATTTGTAACAACAGTATCAATACGTCCTGATTTGCTAGAAGACCTCTGGATTACTACCGGTCAGCAGGAAATTGATTCATCTAATAAAATTGTAAGCGCACCCTTTCAGATTTTAGTGCGCCCGATGATGCTGTGGGCGTGGGTTGGGCTTGCCGTAACGATTGCCGGATTGCTGGTGGCTATCTGGCCCAATCCTAACGAGCAGGTCGTACAGATTCCAACTAAAAGCAAAACCGGCGAACCCAAGAAATCTGAAACGGTGCAAGTCTAAAATAGTGGCGAGGTATAAACCTCTAAGGTTTGAAATAAAAAATTGATTCTATATACTTTACATAACGTAATATTGCAAACGAGTCTGAACTCCAGTTCAGCCAAAGATTTGTCGTTCATCGGGTGGTTTATCGCATTTATGGTGGCTGTTGCGGTGGTTTTTGTAGTCGGGCAACCGTTGCTACAGCTTGAAACCGGGAAAAAACGAGACAGTGTAAGGCAGTTGAGCGATGCTCAAATTGAACTCGAAACCTTGCGTGAACGGGCAGGCGCAGAAAGGCTTTCGATAGAAGAACTAGAATTTGATCGCGAACTGGGCATAATCGAAACGCAGGATTATGAAATACTTAAGGAACGCAGCCGTAGTCGCTTGAAGACGCTCGAAGGGGCGGTTTCGGAGCGCGAGGAGGAATTGGTTGAAGGTGAGCGCGAGTTGAAGCGCAAGGCTCGCTCTGCTCAAACCACTGATTTATCCACAAAAAGACAAATTGCCGAGAAAACTGTCACCGATACGCGCTCGAAACCTCCGGTAAAAGAGAGTTTGAACTGTACCGAGTGCAACACACCATTTAAACCCGGCGATAAATTTTGCGCCAAGTGTAAAGCGCCGTTGCCTATAATTTGCTTGAATTGTGGCGGTGAAATCAAGGACGAAGAAGCCAGATTTTGCGCTCGCTGTGGTGTCACATTTGAGAAAAGAACCAAAAATGCGGAGGAAGCTAATTCCTAAGCGATGACCAACGCGGCGCATTCCGTCATGATACGGGCAAAAGGGTTGCACAAGAATTTTGGGAATCGTGCCGTTCTGCGCGGGGTTGATTTAGATTTAAGGCAGGGCGAGTTTGTAACCCTATTAGGACCAAATGGCGCAGGTAAAACCACCCTGCTGCGTATCCTCGCTACACTGGCGCGTCCTACCAGCGGCACAATTGAAATCGCGGGTATTGCACTCAAGGATGCACGCCCAACCATAAGAGGTCTGCTTGGAGTTATCAGCCATCAGACCTTTTTGTATGAAGATTTGAATGCCTTTGAAAATCTGCGCTTCTACGGTAGGCTATATGATGTGCCTGAACTCGAAAAGCGTATTCATGAAGTTCTGGAAAAAGTAGGATTGGAGCGTCGTGCCATTGACCGGGTGCGTACTTACTCGCGGGGGATGCAGCAACGCTTGAGCATTGCTCGCGCGATTTTACACAATCCCCCCATCCTGTTGCTGGATGAACCTGATACCGGGCTTGACCGACAAGCCTCCAACATGTTGAGCGGGCTTATCCACGAACTGGCGATTGATGGGCAGGAACGTAGCGTTTTAATGACTACCCACAACCTTGAGCGTGGGCTGGCGATGTGCGACCGAGTGGTGGTACTGGCAGGCGGTAAAATGGTAGCGGATCGCGCCGCAACCGGGTTAACGGCGGATGAATTGCAGCAGTTCTATTTCGACTCGGTGAGCAGGGGGCGTTGATTGGGTAACTACCTGCGAAAAGTTTGGGCGGTATTTGCCAAAGATGTACGCGCCGAACTCCGCACCAAAGATATATTCAGTGCAATGTTTGTCTTCAGCTTGCTGGCGACTCTAGTTTTCGCTTTTGCGCTACCCGGCAAATTGATGGAACCGAAAGAGGTAGCAGGAGTTGCTCCCGGTCTGTTGTGGGTGGCATACACCTTTAGCGGGGTGCTAGGCTTAAACCGCTCTTTTATCGTGGAGAAAGATCGCGGTTCGCTGGAAGGGTTGTTGCTTGCACCCGCCGACCGCAGCGCGATTTATCTGGGCAAAATGCTGAGTAATCTCACCTTTATGGTGTTGGTAGAAATATTGATTACCCCAATTTTTGGGGTGGTTTTTAATTATTCAATGTGGAACCCGCTGTTAATTCCTGTGGTGTTGCTTGGCACGCTTGGTTTTGCCGAAATCGGCACGCTTTTTGCGGCGATGGCGGTTAACACTAGGGCGCGTGAGGTGCTGTTGCCGGTGCTGTTTTTCTCGATAATGCTGCCGGTAATTATCGCTGCTGCCAACGCCACCACTGCTTTGCTCTCGAATCGACCTATAGAAGACATCGCAGGACAGTTACAATTTATAGCGATTTTCGATATTATATTCCTAGCATTGCCTGTTCTTTTGTTTGAATTAGTAGTTGAGGAGTAACCTCTGGAAAGTATTAGATATGGCAACCGCAATAAAATACACAAGACCAACTAAAGGGCTGGGATTGTCCAACGTGCTGTTTTGGGCAACGGTTTTTAGTTGGCCCATCTCGTTAATCTTCGTGCTTATGGCAGGAGATGATGTAAACCTTAAATACTCACAGCGCATCTTTTATTACCACCTTCCCGCCAATATTATGTGCTTTCTATCGTTCATGATTTATTTCATCGGCGGTATCGCTTATTGGCGAACTAGGAATCGCAAATGGGATATTGTGATGGTAGCCGGGCTGGAATTGGGTGTTTTCTGGGCAGTAATTGGAATAATTACCGGGGCAATTTGGGCGCGTTATGCTTGGGGCGCTTTCTGGACGTGGGACCCTCGCCTTACCACCGTTAGTATCATGATGGTAGTTTACATCTCTGGGGTAATGTTGAGGTCATCGGTAGAAGACCCGACTCGAAAAGCAGCCCTAACTGCCGCGTTTGGAATAATCGGCTTTGTAAATGTGCCGTTAGTCTATTTCTCTACCCGCTGGTTTCCGAAAGGGGAGCATCCGATTATCTTTGGAGGAGATAGCGGAACTCCGGTTGGTCTAGAAGGCTTTATGTTTCTTACATTGGGTGTATGCTTTGTGGCAGTCGGGTTGCTATTTGGCTGGATGTTACTAGCACGTATCCGATTAGGACAAATGCATGAAGAGTTGCAGTCACGCCGCATGGCGCTTGAAGGAATGGAAAACGAATAATGGCAAATTTAGCGGCAATCCTAGCACAGACTGTTACACCGCCACCTTCTCAGGAGCAGGTCAGTAGCGGTCTGATTTATGTTATCGCGGCTTATGCGGTTATATGGCTGTTTATAGCCGGATACCTCTATACTATCCAGCGTCGCCAAGCACAACTAAAGCGAGATATTGACCTTTTGCGAGAAGAAGAAGAGAGACAGAAACAAGCCTTCTATCGAAGTGGTCAATAGTTGAGTTTAGCAAGCGAGAAGAAAAAAGGAGGTTGGCATAACCCCCTTCCAGTTGCTAACGTTTGATTGATTAGTTTTTGTCTAGCTCTCGCGCCAGCAATATCGCTTCGGCGATTTCCTTCATTGATTTTCGAGTATCCATACTTAGTTTCTGGATACGACGGAAAGCGTCTGACTCTTTCAGTCCATATTGATCCATCAAAACGCCTTTAGCCCGCTCTATAACCTTGCGAGCTTCAAGGGTTTCGCGCAGGTCGCCGATTTCCTTTTCTAGGTCGCAGAACTCGCGGAAACGACTGAGCGCAACTTCAATAGCAGGTTGAAGTTCATCCTGCCGAAATGGTTTTACAATATATCCGATAACTCCGGCTTCACGCGCACCCGCTACTAGCTCTTGTTGGCTGTAAGCGGTAAGCAATAGCACTGGAGCAATTCGTTCTTCGGTCAATATTTTAGCGGCAGTTATACCGTCCATTTCCGGCATTTTAATGTCCATTATTACTAGGTCGGGTTTAAGTTCGCGGGCAAGGCTGACTGCTTGCTTGCCGTCACCTGCTTCCCCAACAACTTGATAACCTAAAACACTGAGCATTTCTTTCAGATCCATACGGATGATCGATTCATCATCGGCGATCACCACTCTTGTCTGATTCAATTTACGCACCTCTTTCTGCAGCATTGCATTTTGGGGTATCACAGGCATATTTATTTCTCCATTTAATGCTTTTATATATTACAACAAAATCGAACTTACGCAAATAAAATCGAAGGAATTATAGTAAGAAATGGGGATTTTTGCAAATCGCCCAAACTAAAAAAGCCTTTGTGCATTTGCACAAATTGACCAGCAGGTAAGGTTGAAATTATAATGTTCTTATGGACATACTACTAATAGGTCAGGGCTCATTGCCTGTTGAGACATCCGAAAAGCATAGCGCACCGGGTTTCAGAGCGTGGTATTTTGGACGGGCGTTGGCTGAAGCGGGACATAAGGTTAGGTTAGTGTCGCTCGGCTCTAACTCTATTCAAGTGCCTCGCCTTATAGCCGATAATCTCTTGCTTTACGCGATACCAGAAGCTATGATAACCGACCAAAATTATTTGGAGGAAATGCTTGCCGAGAGAATGCCGGATGCGGTAGTCGGTTCAGGTGTACGGGCATCTTATCTTGCTACCCTGTACTTGCCGCGTACCTTACCGCTTTGGTCTGACCTTTTCGGCAGTCCGCTGGCAGAGGCGCAGGCAAAAGCCGCAGTGTATCGCGATGATAGCGTAATCGAGCCATTTTTGCGTTTTGAAAGGGCAGTGTTGGAACGCGCCGATGCTTTCAGCGCAGTTTCAGTTGCTCAGCAGCACGCCATTGAGGGCGAGTTAGGACATTGCGGAAGGCTTAATGCTGCAACTTACGGTTATCGCTTCGTATGGTCTATTCCTGCCAGCGCCGATTTCACCGTTTTGCCCCATAATCGGAATATCCTACGCGGTAAAATTGTGCCTGATAATGCTTTTGTGGCTCTGTGGAGCGGTGGTTACAACACTTGGACAGATGTTGATACGCTCTTTGCCGGGCTTGACCACGCAATGGCGCAAAATCCAGATTTGCATTTTGTTTCCACCGGAGGGGCGTTACCACCTCACGATGCGGCTACCTATCCCCGATTCTGCCAATTGGTTGAAACTTCCGAATATTTCCAGCGTTATCACCTGTTGGATTGGCAACCGCTCGAAACGCTACACAATTTTTACCTTGAAGCAAATCTGGGTATAATATTGGATAAGTGGAGTTATGAAGCGGTGTTGGGCAGTCGCACCCGTCTGGTTGATTGGCTAAAATATGGTCTGCCCGCCATAGCTACGCGGGGCGCGGAACTTGTAACCGAACTGGAGAACGCCGGAGCAATTTATACCTTTCCGCATGGAGACAGTGACCGACTGGGAGCTTTGCTAGGTGACTTGGCAAAAAGCCCCCAATCTCTTAAAGCAGCGAGCGAGCAAGGGCAACGCTTTGTGCGGGAACACTACAATTACAAAGTGACTGCTGTCCCCTTGCTGGAATGGGCAGCAAGCCCACGCAATGCTCCCGCTTCTGGAAATAGCTCAGATAGTAGGCTAGATTTGGAGAAAAAGCTGGCGACTCTGGAAAACCAACTGGAAGCTAAAAACGCCCATATTAGTACGGTTGAGCATTGGGCGCACGAGATGGAAACACGTCTTAAACAGCTAGAAGCGTCACCCCTAAACCGTTGGTGGTGTAAGGTCAGGTCTAAATTTTCATGAGTTGGGAAATCTGGGTTAACGCCCTTTGCTGGCTTTATTTGATGTTTGCCGCTTATTGGTTACTTCAGTCGTGGCTCTCTCGTCACATACAAGGGCTAGGGCTACTGATATTCGGCAAGCCCGGACCTGCCTCAAGTTTCTATTTCTGGTTGCTGGCTCCCGGCGTAATTCTGCACGAACTAAGCCATTGGCTACTGGCGAAGGCGCTGTTTGTACCCACCGGAAATATGGCTTTGTTCAGCCCATCCAAAAATCGGGCGCAAAACAACAAAGTAATTCTAGGCTATGTTGAAATATATCGAACCGACCCCCTTCGCCAAAGCTTAATTGGAATCGCGCCGTTGCTAACCGGAATCGCGGCGTTGGCATTTATCGCGAATTTGCTACAGTTTCGCTACGGGTTTTCGGATGGGACGCAAATACTGCATATCTTTCAAAATCTACCTGCCGATTTGCTGAAAACAGTTTCGCAGCCGATAAACTTGCTCTGGTTGTATCTTGTTTTCACCATTAGCAACGGTATGTTGCCAAGCGCGGCTGACCGTCGTCCTTGGTTGCTCGGTTTCGTCCTGCCTGCCGCTATATTGGCGGCGCTGGGCTTTATGGGATTCCTGCCGCCTATTTCATTGGAGTATCAGCAAAAGGTTCTCGGATTTCTAGGCAACCTAACATGGGTTTTTGCCTTTGCCGCTGTTATCAACCTGCTGTTGGCGCTGGTGGTGCTTTTGCTGGAATATTTACTAAGCCGTTTGCGAAGGCGTAAGGTTGTTTATGGGAGAAAATAAAAATCGGTTTCGCTCGCTGATGGTATAATGCCTCAGTGAAAAACAATCCAAAATTATAAGCGGAGAACCCAAAAATGGCGTTGAACCAAACCAAAAGAGATTTTGACATATTTAAATTTCTATTAACTTTGCCTGGTATCCTGCTGGTTTATTCGGCAGTATTTACTACCTTCTTTTTGTTGCGGTTGGCAGGCGGAAATAACCCGATTGCACTCCAGTTGGGTAGCCTAACTTTTCGCTGGTATGGCATTGTAATTACAGTGGGCGTTGTTTTCGCCCTTTTTATTGCCCAATATCTGTCGGAACGGCGCGGTGAAGACCCGAACCATGCTTGGGGGATGTTGCCGTTTTTACTGATATTTGGCATCCTGTTCGCTCGGTTATGGTACGTAATCAACACTTGGGAGAAATATAAGGATTACCTTTATTCCTTTGGCGACCCACAGCATCCCGGTTTCTTTGAGGTGTGGCGTGGCGGTATCGCAATACAGGGCGCAGTAATCGGCGGTATCATTGCCGCGCTGATTTACCGGCAGTTTACCGGCATAAAATTTCTACGCTGGGCTGATTTTATTGTACCGGGTCTGATTGTAGCGCAAGCGCTGGGTCGTTGGGGTAATTTTTTCAATAACGAAGCCTACGGTAGCCAAACCGATTTGCCATGGGGCTTAAAAATCCCTTGCGATTATCGCACCAGCGGCTCTACTCCCGGTACAATCAACACCACATGCCTTGTACCTCAAGATGTTGATACTATGCTGTTTCACCCCACCTTTTTCTACGAATCAATCTGGGATTATGCGGTGTTTATCACCCTGCTGTTTATGATTATGTATCCGAAGCGGGTACAACGCGCCTTGAAACTTCGGTTGCGCGATGGTGATATTTTCCTTGCGTATCTAGTGTTTTATAGCATTGGGCGATTTATCGTTGAAGCAATGCGAACCGACTCGCTTTATATCATTGGTGACCCGGTGAATGGCGGTATCCGTAGCGCACAAATGTTGTCGATTGTTTCAATCTTTATCGGCTCAGTTTGGTTTATCTGGAGGCATCGCGCCCGTCCGACTCGCGATGATGAAGCCCTTTCGGTACGGGTTGCGCCACGCCCTCTGATGATAGATGCAGCGGAAAGCGAAATTCCAGAGGCTGAAGATTCCTTTGAAGAAAATGCGGAGGATAATACTTCGGAAGCCAAATCAGAAGGAGAGCCACAGGCTAAAGTTAAGGCAAGCGTTGGAGAGGGAGAAGCGCCAGAAGGGGAGACGAAGTAAGGGTAAATGCTCGATACATTTGTGATATAATGCCATTTAGTGTTCTTTCAGCCTAGATTTGAGGAGATGGATTTTCAAGATGTCAAACGTAATGTGCTATTTTGAGGGCAAATACGTTCCCCTTGCCGAAGCAAAAATCAGCATCATGACGCATGCCTTCAACTATGGAACGGCATGTTTCGAGGGTATTCGAGGCTACTGGAATGAGGAAAAGCAAGAGCTATATCTCTTTCGGCTGCGTGAACACTACGAACGCCTCTCAAATAGTGTGCGTATTCTAGGTTTCAAGTTGCCCGGCACTGTAGATGAATTGTGCGAAATTACTACTGAACTTGTTAGACGCGCCGGGTTCAAGGAAAATATCTATATCCGCCCAACCGCTTATATCGCATCCGAAGTAATCGGGGTACGGCTGCACGACCTAAAATATGAATTCTGCATTACCAGCCAGCCTTTCGGCGCATATGTCAGCACTGATGGCTTGAAGGTGGGGGTTAGTAGTTGGAAGCGTATTGATGATAATATGATTCCGGCGCGTAGCAAAATCGCGGGTGCTTATGTCAATAGCGCTTTTGCCAAAACTGAAGCCTTGCTAAACGGCTTTGACGAGGCAATTATGCTTACCTCTGATGGTCATGTATCAGAAGGTAGTGCCGAAAATTTCTTTATGTACTTAGGCGGCAAACTGATAACTCCACCCGTGAGTGAGAACATTCTAGTGGGTATTACCCGCAATACTATCATTACTTTGGCTGGCGAAGAAATGGGTATAGAAACTATTAACCGGGTGATTGACCGCACCGAGTTATATATCGCTGATGAAATTGTACTTTGTGGAACGGGCGCACAGGTTGCCCCGGTGATTTCGGTGGATCGTCGCCCCGTAGGTGATGGTGCTATCGGGGCATTCGCGCAGAGGCTACAACAGCTTTATGACGAAGTAGTACGCGGCAAAAATCCTAAATATTTGTCTTGGTGTACTCCGGTTTATCAGACTTCAGGAGCGGTTGCTCAAGTCTAAGGCGGAGTTTGCATCGGCTATTTTAAAATGAAAAACTGGAAACCTATTTCTTCGTTGGGTGGCGTTATTGGAATTATCCTAACGCTCCTCACGGTAGGGTTGCTCGGTGGGATGCTCTGGCAAACTATTGTATCAGCCCAAGCTCCTGACAGTACGGGAGCAAATTTCGGCACATTCGGCATGGGCTTGCTATGCTTTCTTTTGCTGGCAGTTCTGGCAGGGCTTGCCTTTCGCACCTTCAACTTCTACCGTCTTAGCTATAGCCTAGACCGAAACGCGATTGTCATTTTATTGGGTGATCGCAAACAGGTTATACCTCTCGCCAATATTGAACACTTGCTTCCTGCCAATATAGTTTTAAACGAAATTGCTCGTCAGAAAATAAATACTTCACAGGTTATACACGACCCAAACGAGATGGAAAGCGTTTTTGCCACTGCTGAGCCTGTTGCCAAAAAAGCTGATGTTGCTGCTGAGCCTAAAACAACTTCAGAAGACGAGATAGCCGAAGCGGTGGTGGTGCATGTAGAGGATGAAAAACCAACCGAAAACAACGAAACGCAAACGGCTTACAAAGCGGAAATGCCTCCGCCTAGAAAAACGCCACCGTTTGACGCTAAGGGCTTGCTCTTGCCTCGTATCAAGCCACGAATGCTGTTATTTTCTTACTGGACTGGTTATTATGTGAATCAAGGCTGGCTTGAGCCGCTTGGCGAAATCCAGTTCTATTCCACCGTACCGCTTGAGCAAACGCTGATAATACGTACCGCCTCTTCGGTTTACGCGCTCAGTCCACAAGACCCGCAACAATTTATAATCGAATACAAGCTACGCAAGAATTTAGGAGCGACAGAAAATGTCAAAGAGGAAATACAGGGCGGGCTGACATTAAACCACCCGCTCTGGCATGATTGGCTTGGTCGCAGTTTGATTGCGGCAGGTGTTGTCCTTAACCTGCTAATGTTTGTCTTTTTACTCTGGCGGTTGCCGGACTTGCCCGATTTAGTGCGCTTGCATTTCAATAAACTGGGCGAAGTTGACCGTATTTCTCCAAAAGGTGAAGTAATGTGGCTTCCCTTTATCGGTCTTGGCACAGTATTGCTCAACTCCATTTTCGGCTCAGTGATACACAAACGTGAGAGAATACTTGGTTTGATTTTCTTTGCTGCTACCCTGATTGTTCAGTTCCTACTATGGATTGCAATATTCACCGTAATTGCCGAGCGTGGGCTTGGCAATTAATTACCAGATTTGCACCTTGACCCAAATGTTGCCTTGCTCTATCCGCACTGGATAGGTTTCTAACGCTTTGCGGATTGGAGGGCAGGCTGCTTTACCTTCATTTTCAAGGTCAAATTTCCAAGTATGCGCGATACAAACCACTCTACAGCCTTCCACCCTACCGATACTGAGCGGGAGGGCTTTATGTGGGCATGAGTCACGGAATGCGTAAATCTTGCCGTTGGTATTGACAATCGCTACTTCCCAATCTTTTTCAGCGAGTATTACTTTCTTGATTGTACCGGGCGCAACTTCTGAAACACTTGCCAACAAACGATAACCATCATCATCTATGTTATAACTGCTAATATTATTTTGTTCAAGCATATTAAACCAACTTTTTGTTAAAAATAGTCTATTGTGTATTGTAAAGGGACTTTAACCTTATTTACCAATTATATACAAAGCTTGGACAAATCACAAACAATTATCATTTAATTAGGAATAATTCTTTGTAGAGATTTACTGTAGCTTTGCCTGCTGCTTCCCAGCTAAAACGCTGCTGTACCAGCTTGCGCCCGTTCTGTCCAAGCTCATGCCTTCTTACGGTTTCCATTTCGAGCAATGTTGCGAGACCTGCAAGCAGTGTAATTGCATCGCCCGGTAACGCTAACCTGCCGTTTTCAAATTCGCCCGTTTCAAAAACTTTATCGGGGATACCACCCGTTGCACTTGCGACTACCGGGATACCACATGCCAACGCCTCTAGTGTGACAAGTGAGCTACCTTCATACAGGGTGGGGTGTAGGAATACATCGGCGCTGCGGTAGTAGCCGTACAATTCTTCGTCCGTAACCTTTCCGGCAAAATAAACCCGCTCTTTCAAGCCAAGCCGGGCAACTTGCGCCTCTAACGCCTCTTGTTGGCTGCCCTCTCCAATCAAAACCCAACGCCACGCTTGTGTTGCGCTAATTCGGCTTAAAGCTTGTAAGCCTGTATCAAAGCCCTTATTCTGTTCGAGCCTACCCACACTGAGAATAAGCACAGTTCCATCTGGTTGTGAGGTTGGAGAAGCGTTGACAAGTTTTGCGTCAATTTCTTCAAGGTCAACCGCGTTTGGGATTAGGCGCGTTTTGCTGTCGGGTGTCTTTAGATAGCGCGAAACTTCGGGTATTAGCGCCCTATCGGTGGCGATAACGGCGGCGCTGCGCTGCGCTGCGGTACGTAACATGGCGCGAAAAGGGGCATAGGCGTTTTGCTTGAGCCGCGAGACGTTTTTAAATTCTTCCATGCCGTGTGGGTTTAGCGCCAACGGCACACCCGGTAACGGTTGCAGTGCCACACCGAAAGATGCCAGACCATGTGCATGGATTATGTCAGGGGCGGGCGCAAGGCGGCGCACTTCGCGGGCTAATCGCATGCTAAAAAGGGGGTAATTAATCAGCCTGTCGGGAATTGAGTTGCGGCGCAAAAGTTTTACAGTCTGATATGGCAAATAGTGATGCTGCACATCCCCGCGCCAGCGCACCGCTTCTTGTTGAAAATAAAAAGGGTCGGGGGGTTGCGTAAAAAGATGCACTGTATGACCAAGCCTCGCCAGTTCTTGGGTCAGCCGATAAACATGCTGCTCAAGACCGCCAAAGGGATGAAAGGGGTAGCAGACCCGCGCCAGATGCGCGATAATCACTGTTTTGCCCCCTTTTTCTGAGTCAGCAATTCATAATAGAGTTGCTCAGTACGGGCAATCACTACGGGCTGACTGAATATTTCACGGGCGACCTGTAGAGCGGCAGACCGCATCTGTATGCGCTTTCCGGCGTTCTCCGGCTTGAGCAATTCCTTAAGCTTTTCGCCCATTTCAGTAGGTGTGGCAGCCAATGCGCCGCTTACTCCATCCTCGATTGCATCGGGCGTGCCGCCTGTATTGATACCAACCACCAACGCGCCTAGCCCGATAGCCTCTAGTAGTACACGACTGAGCGGTTCGTGCCACAGCGAGGTAAAAAGCAAGGCTTCGGCTTTTGCCAACAACTTTAAAGCCTCATCGTGTTCTACCCAGCCCAGAAACTTTATATTCAACCCTTCGCGGGTGGCGGTTTCCTCAAGGTTAGCTCTCATGCTGCCCTCGCCTGCTACCAGCGTGGGAATAGCAGGGCGGGCGATGCGCAAAACATCCAGCAACATCCCTGCCCCCTTGTTTTCCTCCAACTTGCCCATATACAGCAAATAAGGTTCGCTAATTTTAAGGCTAGATTCCTGCCCGGCGATTTCCTGCAATTGGTCGAGGTCAACGAAAGTTGGTAGTACCCGCAAGCGTTCGGGTGGTACAAAGGGCGCGAGCTTGCTTGCCACGTAATGGCTGACTCCTAGCGTTGCATCGGCTTGGGCAAGCCACTTTTGTTTAAGGCGCAAATTGGAAGCCATATAAAGCGAAACGGGCGCGGCAGCAATTCCAAATGCGCCCTGATTTCGGTAGAGGCATTTCAGGCGGTTGGTGGGGCTGCAACCGGGGCAAACCTTATTCCCGCTCAGGTGAGTCGTCCAATAGCACACTGCCCAATAATCGCGGATGGTGGCTAGGCTGACTGCACCGCTCTTTTGCGCGGCAATTACCGCAGGAGGGATGGTCAAGTAGTGCTGCCCGTGTGCTACCTGAATTTTGTGCTGAATGAAAAAACCTTCTAGCCAGTTCGCGAAACGTGGATAAAGCCGCTCGTTGCGGGTGTAGTTGCGAGCAAAGGGTATTTTTACCGATGGATAAATAAACTCGGTGACGGGCAAGCCTTCGTATTCGCGGCTGTTTGTGCTGAAGGTTTTGCCCTCTTTCGGCACAACCACCTGCACATTATGACCGCGTTGTTGCAAGGCACGCGCCAGATAAAAGCTACTCCAACCGCTACCGCCGCACTTGGGCGGGAATACGTCACTGAGTATTGCAATGTTCAGGGCATTATTCATCTTTGGCTGTAATGCTCCTCGGATAGATTACGCAACTGCACGGCAGCGAGTTCAGCCGTGATGTCACGCTGGGGACCTCCCAGCATTTCGTAGCCTACCATAAATTTGCGGACGGTGGCAGAGCGCAGCAAGGGCGGGTAAAAATGGGCGTGTAGGTGCTGATGCGGGTAATTTTCGCCATCGGTAGGCGCTTGATGAAAACCCATCGAATAGGGGAAGGAAGTCTCAAACAGGTTGTCGTAGCGGGTTAGGAAACGTTTCAGCACATCGGCAAGCCCTGCGCGTTCTTCCGCTTTCAAATCGGTCAATGAAGCAGCGTGTCGTTTGCTCAGTAGCATTATTTCATAGGGCCAACTTGCCCAGAAAGGCACTACCGCCATCCAAGTATCATTTTCGCACACAATCCGCTCTTGTTCGCGTAACTCAATTGCCCCATAATCGCACAGCATACAACTGCCCTGCCGCTTGAAATACTCAAATTGGTTAGCCAGTTCCCGGCGCGGCTCGTTGGGTAAACTTTCTTGCGCCCATATTTGACCGTGTGGATGGGGATTGCTTGCGCCCATCATTGCGCCTCGATTCTCAAAGATGCTAACATACTTTACATAATCAATAGAGCCGAGTTCTTGATATTGCTGCTCCCATGCCTCTACTACCTTTTCAATTTGAGCTTGCTTCATAAGAGGGAGCGTCAGGTCATGGCGGGGTGTGAAGCAAAGTACACGGGCAATACCGCGTTCGGTTGCTGCCACAATAATACCCTTCTCATCATGTTTAGACTCGATAGTATCAGGCAATAAACCGGGATAGTCGTTATCAAAAACATAAACCGAGTCATAAGCATGAGTATGATTTCCTCCGGCGCGTTCGTTGCCGGGACATAGGTAACATGCCGGGTCGTAGCTAGGTTTCTGTTCAATGACAGCTTTCTCAATTTGCCCTTGCCACGGACGTTGCAACCGTTGTGGCGAAACGATAACCCATTCTCCGGTCAGGGGGTTAAAGCGGCGATGCGGCTTGGTAAATAGCTCTTTATTCATCTCGTAATCTCTTGGTTAGTTATTTAGGTTTTCCAGTTTCCGGCGTGCTACCACAATTTTTGCGCCTAGTTTAGATAAATTAAGCGGAATGGATTTACCTATACCTGTGTCGCCTCCGGTTATTATCGCCACATGATTTTGCAAAGCGCTATCGGGCAACATTATACTCATTGATTTCCTCCTAATTTGGAAAGTCTCTGGGTTATTATGTGTATCTAGTTTATTCCAGAACGAGGGAGATTGGCAAATCGTTTGATTATGCCAAAATGGTGAAAAACCCCTATTGCAGCTAACGTTATGTAGCGTTGGATAGCCGTTTGGATGGTATCAAAGAAGCTCAAAAACCTAGCTCTGTATCACCACGGAGAAGGTAGAGGTAGCAGCCTTGCCCGACTATTTGTTCATTTTATTCTATGTTAACGCTATCTACTTTTAAAGTGTCCCTTATGATTTTACATTTAGCCTTAAATAGCTATAATTTGACTTATGGTAAATGATTTGTCAAAGAAGAATTTTGAGAACTATGATGAACTGCCGGGAGGAAGCATCGGTAAACTAGTTCGCGCCGATTATCTTTCACTTGGTCGTTATTTAAATCCCGATCAGATTGCTCGGCGCGTTTACGAAATCCTCTCTCAATTGCTCGGCTCGGACACTGCTTTTGTGCTGGTGCGTTGGGATGGGAAGCGTATCACCCCGCTGGTGATTAAAGCTCACCCCCTGACTGACAGTGTTTCATTGCTTGATATTGTAAAGACGCTACAAAATCAGAAAACCCCTTTGTTGCTTACTGACTCGCATGAGGTTGCAGAGTTTTCAAGTTTGCCTTTAGGCTATCATCTGGCTTATTACCCTCTTACCGATGCGATTGATTTGCGCTCGGCTCTATGTATTGTCAGTCCCCATACTATTTTCTCTCCTGCTCTGCTGGAAGATTTAGAAGCGCTGGTAGTGGCGTTGAAAAATGCGTTGGAAAACGCAGCAGAACATGGCAAAGTGCTGCGGGAATATTCTCTCTTGCAAATGGCAAAAAAAACGTGGGAACAGGTGTGGGGCGAAATCGAAGAACAGCAAAAGGCAATTGAGCGGTTGCTTGCACGTAATCAAGCGTTGCTAGATATTGGTCTCGCCATCAATAGTTCGCTCGACCTGAAAGATGTGCTAACCACGATTGTCACCGAAGCGGTCAAGTTATTACAGGTCAGTCGGGGCGCAATTGCGCTATGGGACGAGGGTAGGCACGACATCAAGGTGATGGCAGAGTATTTGCATGATGGTATATCTATGAATACGCCATCATTTCTTGAATTTAACCTTAATCAGGCTGAAACAATGGCGCTTCCTGCCGAAAATCGTTTGGTAGAACTAAACTTTCCCAATAGCTTGACTGAGCAGGATACCGAGAAATTGCGTCGCTTTTTGGCAGAATCATGGGATTTGCGTACTGGAAAGGTAGGCAGCATTCTAATAAGCCCTTTGCGCTGGCAATCGCAAACCATTGGCGTTATTATTCTAAACGACCAAACCTCCGGGCGTGATTTCAATAAAGAAGATCAGGATGTGTTGGCTCTGATTGCCAACCAAGCGGCAGTAGCTATCGAAAATGCTCGCCTATTTGATACGATTCGGGATGAGCGCAACCGCACCCAACTTATTTTGAACTCTATTGCCGATGCAGTGTTTACAACTGACCTGAAGCAAAGGATAGTTACTTTAAACCCCGGCGCAGAGCAAATCTCCGGGTTGACCACAGAGGATTTGATAGAACGCTATTATTGGGAAGCGCTTGGTATGCAGGATAGCAAAGGACATACCCTACCGCTAGAAGCCTCCCCTTGCCTACAAGCGATTCAAAACGCCACTTCCACCGAGCCGCGTATTTTCTCAATCAATCATCCAGACGGTAAACGCCGTATGATTTCGCTGGTTGCTGCGCCGCTTATTGAAAGTGGTAGAGTCACAGGTGTAGTAGGGGTTTTCCGGGATGTTACCCGTGAGCAGGAGGTCAGTCGTCTCAAGGATGAATTTGTAAGCCTTGTTTCGCATGAATTGCGTACCCCGATGGCAAGCGTGTTGGGCTTCTCCGAACTGATGTTGACCCGTCAGGTGAGCCAAGAAAAATCGCGTCTTTATGTAGAAACCATTCACAAGGAAGCACAGCGCCTCAGCAACTTAATCAGCGATTTCCTAGACATTCAGCGTATGGAAGCAGGGCGGCAGGTTTATAATTTCAGCGAGGTGAGTTTGAGTTTTCTGGTACGCCCTGTTCTCGATTTGTTCAATAACGAGCGCGAACGCATCAAAGTTGAGTTTCCCGATGACCTTACCATGATACGTGCTGACCCTGATAGGATTGTGCAAACCCTAACGAATCTAATCGGTAATGCAATAAAATATTCTCCTAACGGCGGAGACATTATTTTGAGAGCGCACCTGAATGAAAACCAAATGGTGGAAGCTTCGGTGCAAGATAATGGACTTGGTATTCCCAAAGAAGCTCAAAGCCAGCTATTCAACAAATTTTTCCGGGTAGATAACAGCGACCGCCGAGAAATCGGCGGAACCGGGCTAGGACTTGCCATTAGTCGTGAGATAATAGAGGCGCACGGTGGTAAAATCTGGGTGGATAGTGCGCTTGGTAAAGGCAGCATTTTCCATTTTACCCTGCCGGCAGTTTTGGTTAATCCGCCTGAGCCAAATCAAACAATTACCACCTCTTACTCAGTAGAGGCGATTGAAAACACTATTCTTATAGTTGAAGATAACAATAGCCTAGCTCAGCTAATTAGCACTTATCTAGAAGAAGATGGTTATTCTTGCCGGATAGTTAATAGCGCCGAGCAGGCATTACGTTTGGTAGATTTGCTTATCCCGGTTGCAATGGTACTGGATATTACACTAGCAGGTCGTATGGATGGGTGGGATTTGCTAATCAAATTGAAGGAGAATCCGCATTTAACCGATGTGCCTGTTATTATCTGTACAGTGCTAGATACCAAATTTATGGGCGCACATATAGGCGCAGCGGAATTTTTGCCAAAGCCGGTTGAATTACGCAGGTTGGAAGAGTTGATTAACCGTCTAACTGCCCTAGCTCCTCAGCGCAATATTCTAGTAATTGATGATGATGCCAGTTTGCGTCGTATGCTAAAGGAAAGCCTAAGCGAACTGGATTTCGTAGTGGCGACCGCAGCAAGCGGTGATCAAGGCTTGAAACTGGCTACTCAAAACCCGCCTGACCTGATTGTTCTGGACTTGATGATGCCAAAAATGGATGGGTTTCAGGTACTATCGCGCCTGAGAGCCGATCACATTACCATTAATATTCCGGTTATCGTGGTTAGTGCTAAAGAACTGTCAAATGATGAACACGTCTTTATTCACAAAGGATTGGCGCGTTTTCTTACCAAAGGTGAGCAAACTCCTCAGCGTATTCGCGAAGCGGTACGCGAGAGTCTCGAAGCCAAAAAATTGACAACAACCAGATAGGAGATTAGAAATTATATGAGCGAAGTAACAACCCCTAGCGGTTTGAAATATGTGGATAATGTGGTGGGAAGTGGCGCACAGCCGCAGTCCGGTCAGACAGTGGTAGTACACTATACCGGCTATCTTACCAACGGTACTAAGTTTGATAGCTCGGTTGATCGTGGGCAACCTTTCACATTCGTGTTAGGAGCAGGACAGGTAATTAAGGGTTGGGACGAAGGTTTGGCTTCCATGAAGGTTGGCGGTAAACGTCGCTTGATTATCCCTTCGACCCTTGGCTATGGTTCACGGGGTGCAGGTGGAATTATTCCGCCGAACGCCGAATTGCTCTTTGATGTGGAATTGCTTGGAATAAAATAAGGATATTTTGGGGCTATGTTGTAGGGATAAACACCTTGCACATAGCCTTTCTGCTGTTTTAAAAATACCACGTGCTGTATTAAGTAAAAATTACCAATAGCGCTTTTTCTTAGTTTTTAAGGATTGATGATGAACAATAAACCGAGACTTATTTCCGTCTTTATTCTGGTATTGCTGATGTCCGCGCTTCTGGTTGCTTGTGGCGATAATACTGCCGCTCCTTCTGCTGCCACTGCGCCTGCCGGTACCGCTACTCCAGAATTGACTAAAAGCGCCACCGGCTTGAAATATTATGATACAGTTGTAGGAAGCGGCGCTCAGCCAAAAGTCGGGCAAAGCGTTTCTGTACATTACTCCGGCTACCTTACCAACGGAACCAAATTTGATAGCTCGGTTGATCGTGGGCAACCTTTCAAATTCGTGTTAGGTGTTGGGCAAGTAATCAAGGGTTGGGATGAGGGCGTGGCAACCATGAAAGTGGGCGGTAAACGCCGCTTGCTTATTCCGCCGAGTTTAGGTTATGGCGCACAAGGGGCGGGTACGAGTATTCCACCCAATGCTGAACTCATTTTCGATGTGGAACTTTTGGCGGTGCAATGATTTATGGCTTATTTCCTTGCTAAAACCGATCCTGAAACCTACTCGATTGATAGCCTTGAGCTTGAGAAGAAAACCGTGTGGGATGGGATTCGCAACGCGCAAGCCCTTCAAGCCATTCGGCAAATGAAACCGGGCGACACTGTAATGATTTACCACAGTGGAGGTCAATCAGCAGTGGTTGGGGTAGCAAAGGTCATTTCCGAAGCACGTCCAGACCCAAATGACTCTAAAAGTTGGGTTATTGACATCGAATTTGCTCATAAATTTGAATCTCCGGTGACGCTTGCTGAAATAAAAACCAGTGGGCTATTTAATGACTGGAGTTTGGTGCGGCAGAGTCGTCTTTCAACTATGAGCGTACCTGAAAGCTTTATAGATTGGCTCAGCCAAAGAGGGGCTTTGAAGTAGTATGTTTGAACAGCCACTGCTACCTCTGGATGGAGTAATATCTAAAGAGGGAACTGCCTATAAATTGCGTAGCGGTGGTTATCGTCCCAAACCAGAAGTGGAATTGGTGATAATTCGGCTGGTTTTTGGCGCAGAAGAAAGCCAGCTAAAAACATTCTGGTGGTTGGCGCGTCATGAACATACTACCGAAGAGGTAGCGGGCGGCAGACTCATGGTAACCAATATGCGGGATGCAGTAGCGGCAGCACGTCACCTAATCCGCCAAAATTTCAGAATTTCCCGTACCAGAGAAGAAACCTACGCCGAACCTGAAATTAGCCTCGAAGAATGGGGCTTGCGCTATATGGATTTGCTGGCGCGTTATGCTATTCCAACCGGAGAACCCCCACAGTCAGAAGAATATCGCCAAAGTGCTTTGTTCTAAAGGCTAACTGCCGGAATAATACAGCCCTGTAAGCGTTCATGTAACTGCTCGCTGGTTAGGTCTTCTGCAATTGCCATAAAACGCCCACCGGGTAATTCTCCCGGAAGTGGGGGCGTTAGTATTCGTTCAATGATATTACCGCTGGCTAAATCCCACGCTAACCTACCACCACCCCGCGCATGAAAAATTCCCTTGGCGCGTATTACAGGTCCATAATGACCATCCCGTAGGTCGGCAAAAAGGTCGCGCAAGGCTTGCGGGTCAAATTCTCCGGTGTATTCCTTACCGAAAGAGATTAAGCCGCCCTCTTCTTCGTCGTGGAGGTGCTGCTCGTGTTCTTCTGAGAGAAGTTCCGGCTTTGCCTCGAACAATTCATTCAATGCAACCTGCCCGTTTATAGCCGTTATAACCCGCGCTTTGTGATTCAATGCGCTTACTACTTTTCCCACTCGTCCAACCTCGCCCGGTTGCACCAAATCGGTTTTGCTGATTACGATTGCCCCGGCTGCCTTTATCTGCGTCACTACAAACTCAGGTAAGCCGCCTGATGCCAACAAACGGGGCGCTTCGATAACCGCTACTACTTCTACATTCGCGACTCTTTTTACCAGACGTGGGCTGGCAAGCGCCTTGATGATTTCTTCGATTCCCGCAACGCCGCTCGGCTCTATAATCACTCGTTCAGGTTTGAAAGTTTCCAGCAAATTGATTATTTGCCCACTTAAATTTTTCTGGAGCGTGCAGCACACACAACCGCCCGGCAACTCGACTACCATTCCGGCAGCGTTATCGCCCCTAATAAGCTCGGCATCAATTCCTACTGCGCCAAAGTCGTTCACCAACACCGCTACACGCTCATCGAATTGCGGTAACAGGTGGCGAATAAGAGTGGTTTTACCGCTGCCTAGATAGCCGCAAACCACTTGAATAGTGGGTAACTGTTGCTGTTCATCAGCTTTGCGGCTTTTCAACGCCCAATCCCAAGCCTTAGATGGCACAGGTGTAACCAACCACCAATGTTCAATGACGGCGGCAACCATCAACACGAACAACAAAGCCTGTCCGACTTGTTCCCCGGCGGTATTAGTCTGTGCTGCCGATATAAATAGCGCGGTGGCGATGATAGTAGAGATAGTAGCGGAAAATGGAAAGAAAGAGTTAAGCGGCTTTTGGGTAAAATACTGCGCCATATATTTAAGGTTATCGGGAAGGTAATCAGTTGTAAGGTTGTTGATACCCAGAAAAATATTAATTTTTGCCGACTGGTGAGTCCAGTGCAAAATCATAAAAGTCCACAAACCTGTTTCGTTGCTGCCGCCCCAACCTACAATAATAACCGCAATACTCAAGCCGATTATCATCAGTTCATGATACAAGTTTGCGGCAACGGCTCGGCGGAATCTCAAACTGGTGGGAGTGCCGGGTTCAATTTCCGGTATATTTTTGCGACCAACGATAAGACCGCTGTAGTAACTGGTTTCTATCCAACTCCAGATGATAATTGCCCAAAAGAATTGTGCGAATACCCCGCCCACATCATGGCTATCGCGCGTAGCCACCATTTGCCAGAACGCGAAGGGTTGCGCCAGCGTAACCACGCCGAATACCCATGGTCTCCAAGCGCGTCGTCCACACAAATATATAATAATTCCGGTTGCGCCCCACCAAATAAAGATTGCGGCAACTACCGATGGTAAAACATCTATCCAGAAATTCACAATAGAATAACTCCTCCAGAAAGATAAAACTTTGTTGTATGGCTAAATTATAGAGTTACCCTGCTAAAGGGTAAGTGGCTTGGACTACAGAAATAATACCATTGCATAGTCCTAGTTTACTATTCTTTAACCTAGTGTATCCTCGTTATCTCTTGTATTAAAGCCTCTCAAGTAATACTCTATATCAGATATATTTATCTCAAAGCAGTTTATATAGATATTTAGCATTCAAATGCATGATACATAAAAGGAAAAAGTTATGGCAAACTATGATGGTCTAGTTCTCGTTGCAGGCGCAACTGGAGGAGTCGGTAGGCGGGTGGTAAAAGCGCTTGTAAATGAAGGTATAAAAACCCGCGTGTTGGTGCGTGATAACAAAAAAGGCGAAATTCTGGCAAAGCTAGGGGTTGAGGTTTTTATAATTGATGTAGCAAATCCCCAAACAACCGCTGAAACCTTTGCCAAAGCGTTAGAAGGCGTTACGGCGATTATTAGTGCGCTTGGTACACGCCAAATGTTCAGCAATACGAACGGGTTAAAGCAAGTAGATTATTTTGGCAATAAACGCTTGATTGATGCTGCTAAGGTCAAAGGGGTTAAGCGATATATACTCAATTCCACTATGGGTGTATATCAGGAGCGTAGCCTTTTGCATCCTTTCAGTATCCCGTTCTATCCTAAATGGCAAGCTGAGGAATATTTGGTTAAAAGTGGGCTGTCCTATACTATCATCCGCCCCGGTGGTTTAGTAGATACAGACGAGGCTTTGAAATTGCCTTCTGGCGCAAAACGTCGCCCGGTGCTGGCGGAGAGCCAGTTAAGCGGTGATGGAGGCTTTAATATTCTCGGTCGGGTACACCGTGAGGATGTAGCGCTGGCGATGGTGCGCTGCCTTTGGACTCCCCAGATGCAAAGCCGCATTTACGATTTGCTTGACTACTCTTCGGTAAAGCCTAACAAGCGCGAGAAGATTGTTAAAGAACTGTCGGTTTCCTAATTGTTTCGCTCGTTTCAGCAAAAGATTTAGGCAAGGGGTTTTAATACCCCTTGTTTTTACTTTACATAAAATAAAGGTGGGCATAAATCGTTTTTTGTGTTATTGGCCTATGCCAGCGCAGTACAGAATATTCAAGCAAAAATAGCAAAAAAATATGGCTACAGAAATTTCTCCGTAGCCATTGTTATTTATGTAAGGGAAAGATTTATGTAATTATCGAGAGAACCAAGGAGCAGCTTCTTTGGCGTGGTAGGTGATAATCATATCAGCACCTGCCCGTTTAATAGAAACCAACGTTTCGCGAATCACACGTTCCTCGTCAATCCAACCTAAACGTGCCGCCGCTTTTATCATCGAATACTCGCCACTGACATTGTAAGCTGCCAGCGGTAGGTCAAAACGATCACGTGTACGGCTGATAATGTCTAGATAAGCCAGCGCAGGCTTGACCATAATCATATCTGCGCCTTCTGCGACATCTAGTTCGGTTTCGCGCAAAGCTTCGCGAATGTTGGGGGGATCCATTTGATAGCTGCGTCGGTCGCCGAATTGAGGGGTACTATCGGCAGCTTCGCGGAATGGTCCGTAATATCCGCTGGCGAACTTGGCGCTGTAGGACATAATCGGAATATTATCGAAGCCGTTAGAGTCAAGCCCCTCGCGAATTGCGCCTACACGTCCGTCCATCATATCGGAAGGGGCTATAATGTCCGCACCCGCTTCAGCATGTGAAACAGCCATTCTAGTGAGCAAATCAAGGGTGGGGTCGTTCAGCACGTAACCCTCGTTGTTTACCACTCCGCAATGCCCATGATTGGTAAATTCACAGAGGCAAACATCGGTGATAACTACCAGTTCAGGCACAGCCTTTTTGATTATGCGAACCGCTTCCTGAACTACGCCATTATCGTTGTAGGCTTCGCTACCCTTCTCATCTTTAAAGTCGGGGATACCAAAAAGTAGCACGGCAGGAATGCCCAATTTTGCAATATTCTCGGCTTCACCTGCAAGGTCTTTTAGCGACCAGCGATATTGCCCCGGCATAGAGCCGATTTCCACCTGAGAGTTAATACCTTCGGCAATAAAGAGCGGATAGATAAAATTATCAACCGACAGATGAGTCTCGCGCACCATCCGCCGCAAATTTTCGGTGCGGCGGGTGCGGCGTGGGCGATTTTTCAGATTGGCGCGTTTTTGCGCTATTCCCAAATCTTTCTCAGTCAGCATAGCTCCCCCTGTTTAAGCAGTAACTGCCAGATTTGCTAGACTGTCTTTAACAGCAGCACAAGTTTCAGCGATTAATTCCGGAGTATGGGCAATGCTCATGAAACCGGCTTCAAACTGGCTAGGTGCGAAGTAAACGCCTCGTTCAACCAAGCCCCAGAAGAAAGTAGCATAAGCGCGAGTATCGGCGGTTTTTGCGCTGGCATAATCCACCACTTCCTGCGCGGTAAAGAATATCCCGAACATGCTATCAATGCGTTTGAATTGCACCGGAACGGGACTTTGTGCAAGAGCTTGACTCATGCCGTCATCCAGCAATTTTCCATGCGCTTCCAGTTGTGGGTAGAAACTAGGCTTTAATAGCTCCTTGAGATTAGCAATACCAGCAGCCATCGCCAATGGGTTACCGCTTAATGTTCCAGCCTGATACATCGAACCCAACGGGGCTACATGTTTCATAATTTCAAGCTTACCGCCATATGCTCCAACCGGCAAACCGCCACCCATAACCTTACCCAGTGTGGTCAGGTCAGGTGTAACGCCATACTTGCCCTGCGCACAGCTTGAGCCGCCTATTCGGAAACCGGTCATCACTTCGTCAAAGATTAATACTGTGCCTTCCCGCTCGGTAATGCTCCGCAAGCCTTCTAGGAAACCGGGCTGAGGCTCTACCATTCCCATATTTCCGGCGACAGGTTCTACAATAAGGGCGGCTATCTGTCCTTTGTTCGCCGCAAAAAGCTCCTCAACGGCAGTAAGATTGTTGTAAGGAACGGTAAGAGTATCGGCGGTGGCAGCCGCAGTTACGCCGGGGCTATCGGGTAAGCCCAATGTGGCAACGCCGCTACCTGCTTGAACCAGTAGGAAATCGGCATGTCCGTGATAGCAGCCGATGAATTTGATAATCTTGTTGCGTCCGGTGTAAGCTCGCGCCAATCTTAGGGCGCTCATAGTAGCTTCAGTACCGCTGTTAACCAAACGAACCATTTCGATGGATGGAATAGCCGATATAATCAGTTCGGCAAGTTCAGTTTCGAGTGCGGTAGGCGCTCCATAACTTGAACCTCGCGACGCTTGCCGAGTGATAGCTTCTACAACTATTGGGTTGGCATGCCCCAGAATTAAAGGACCCCAGCTTAATACATAGTCAATATATCGGTTGCCATCCACATCATACATGAACGCGCCTTCGCCACGATCAATGAAAATGGGGTTGCCACCCACGCCTCGAAATGCTCTTACCGGGCTGTTGACTCCACCGGGAAGAACTTTAGATGCTGCCTCAAATAAATCTGCTGAACCCTTCCGCTTCTCGCTCATTTCTTTTTTCCCCGATTAAAAATGATGGGGTCAGTGGCATTGTACCCCGACCCCTGTGACGTAAGCAATGATGCCTAAAGACCTAAGTTTTTGATAATTTGTTCCACTGTAGTTGAAACACAGGTGAAAATGGGAACATCTCGCACTGTGAACAAGCTAGATTCGGTTTCACGCAATTCCATTATCAGATCAAGAAAGTCTGACGGGTAATCGGTTTCGAATGCTACTACAAAATCCTGATCATCCAGACCAAAAGAGTAGGAAGTGTTCAATTTAACGGTTGGATATTGGTGTCCAACTATAATATGCTCATCCATAACACGCTGCCGCTCTTCTTTTGAGAGTAAATACCACTGGCGTGTTTTTACGAATGGATAGACGAAAAGGTATTTTGCGCCCCACGGCTCTACACGCAATCGCTCGTTTTCTGAAGTAGTGTGGAAATGCTGCTCGGTATAAATAGAACGCTTGGTTAAAGCAGTATAGTTAACAGGTACGGTTAAATAAGAGCCTAACCCTGTTCCTAAAACTGTTGCGTTTGCTTCCTGAAAACGTTCCAACCCGCTGGAAGATTCGCCATCTTTGTTGACCGGAACGACATGCCACAACATGAAATCTACGTCACCGCGCACACCTGTAAGGCTATAAGGGCGCAATAACTCACCTCTTGGGTAGAGACCATCCATAGCTTGTAGAAACTCGTCAACTCCCTTTTGGCGTTCTGCTATCGGTAAGCGCCTGAAAGCCGGATCCAATTTGTAAAAGCTGAATTTAACGAATTGTTGTTTGGTGGCGTTATGCTTGTACTCAACTTTCAGTTCAGGAGTTTCGGGCATAACGCGCCCTCCCCTAAGCCCGAGTTTCTGCTTCATTTCCTGTTCTTCAGGAGTAACTAAAGCAGAAGGGTTATCGTAGCTTTCGGCTATAGGAATTGCGACTGAACCCCCTTTGGTTGGGTTATTGTCGTCCATATTTATATTGTACCTCCAACATTTATATCCACAGTTTTGTATTTTGATTATACGGTAGCGCTCGACTGGTTAAAGTAGTCCGAAATACAAACTACCAGATTATCTATGGTATATTTTTCAGGTTGAAGGTCTATTTTCAGACCCATCTCAAGGGCGGCGCCAGCCGTAATCGGACCGATACAGGCAACCGCACTATTTTTTAACAATTCGGGCAATGGTTTGCTGCTAACGCTGGAAAGCCGCGCCGCGAAGTTTCGCACTGTTGAGGCTGAGGTAAAAGTTACCACATCCACTTGCCCTTGCTGCAGTAATTGCAACAAATCTGAGGGGTTTATCCCACTTTCTCCACCTACTACAGTGTGATAAGCTGTTATTTGAGTAACTATTGCGCCTCTTTCTTCTAAACCTGTAACCAGAGATTGCCGGGCAATGTCAGCGCGAGGCAGCATAAAACGCTGTCCTTGCAAATTTTCGCCTAGCGCTTCCAGAATGGATTCAGCTACAAAGCGCACGGGTATTAAATTTGGTTCAACCCCTTTACTGCGAAGTGAATCGGCAGTGGCAGAACCAACTGTGGCGGTTTTAACGCCTGAAAAAGCTTGGCTATCTTTCCCTAACTCAGTCATTCGTTGCCAGAAATATTCAACGCCGTTTACACTGGTAAAAATCACCCAGTTGAAGTGGGAAAGTTCGGCAATTACTCCATCTATTTCGTCCCAAGTTTTGGGCGGAATGGTTTTGATGACGGGAAATTCAAGAGCATCTGCGCCAATTTCACGCAGATGTTCCAATAAGCCGCCGGATTGTTCTTTAGCACGGGTTACTACAATACGCCTTCCCGCAAGGGGGTGTGCTTTTTGAGCATCCATTATTTTCTCTCGGTGATATAGCCTTGTTTGCGGGCATCATCCAGAATTTCGCGGGCGCCTTTGTTAAGGGCTTCTTCTGCTAAACGAAGTGCAACTTCTTTAGCCTGCGCTAAAGAACCATCGTTGGGTTCTTGAATTTCCACCAAAATTTTCCGAGAACCATCGGGGCTACCAATGAAAGCACGCAAGACCAGTTGCTGCATCACTATTTCAGCATACGCGCCTACCGGAGTCTGGCACCCGCCACCCAACGCTGCCATAAATTCCCGCTCGCATTTTACAGCAATCAAGCTGTTGCGGTCGTTAATCAGGTTTAGAATATCGAGTAAGGCTGTGTCATCTACCCGACATTCCGGCGCAAGCGCACCCTGACCGGGGGCGGGAAGCATTAAATTTAATGGGATACATTCTGCCGCTTCGTCAAGGCGACCAATTCTTTTTACCCCTGCTGCCGCTAATATTACTGCGTCATAATCTTGTTCATGCAATTTACGCATGCGGGTATCAATATTCCCGCGCAATTCTTTAATCTGGAAATCAGGGCGATAGTTTCGTAATTGTGCGACTCGGCGTGCGCTGCTAGTACCAATGACCGCTCCTTGCGGCAAATCTGCCAGCTTAATGTTTTGCCTACTGAAAATCGCATCACGGGCATCCACTCGTTCAGGGGTAACTGCTACATGCAAGCCTTCCGGCTGTTTGGTTGGCAGGTCTTTGAGGCTATGTATTGCCAAATCAATTTCGCCCGCTAGCAGCGCAGTTTCAAGCTCTCGCACAAAAAAGCCATCGTCACCGACGCTTTGTAATGGCACATCCTGAATTTGGTCGCCGCGGGTGGTAAATACGCGGGTTTCGATTTGCAAACCGGGACGGGCTTTTTTAAGCTCTTCAATTAGCCAATTAGTTTGCCATAGCGCCAGTTTGCTACCGCGAGTTCCTACAATAAATGTTTTATTTGGCAATTCCGTATGCGGTTTTTCCGCCTCCTTTAACTCAATTTGTTTCATGACCTGCTCCTTGCAGCGCGAAGAGATGTTTGACTACCTCAGCATACCGACCACCATCAGTGCTGGTGGCAACTTCCTTTAATCTAGTAGTGGGTTCGTGTAACAGTTTGTTAACGATGCGGCTGGTTAGCTCTTCAATCATGTTAACTTGCTTATCGGACAAGTCACCGAAAGTGTGACGAATTCTTTCCAATTCAGCACGGCGGATGGTATCCGCATGTTTTCTTAGCGTGGTGATGGTGGGGACTACAGCCAATGAGCCAAGCCAGCTCATAAATTCTTCAATCTCTTCATTAACAATTGCTTTTACTCGTTGTACTTCAGAGCGACGTTTTTCGAGATTCTCGTCTGCTAATTTCTTCACATCGTCTAAGTCCCAAAGTTGAACACCTAGTATTTCGGAAACATCTGGAGCGACATCGCGAGGTACAGCAATATCAACAATATTAAGGGGTCTCTCAACTCTGCCGGGCATAACTTTTTCAAGATGTTCCGGTTCAATAACTGCGAAAGGCGAACCAGTAGAACATATTACCACATCGGCTTGTTCTAATGCTTTTGACAAATCTTTTAGTTCGTAGGTGTTATCAATATTAATGCCAAGATGTTCGGCAAGTTTGTGGGCTTTGCTCAAGGTGCGATTAACAATTAGTATTTTGCTAACGCCCGCTGCCATCAGCACATGGGCAGTTAATTTAGCAGTTTGCCCGCTGCCTAATACCATTCCAACTTTACCTGCCAATGAACCAGTATGCTTCTTGACTAGTTCTACAGCAGTATAGCTTACCGATACTCCATATTCAGCAATGGTGGTTTCGGTTCGAGCGCGTTTTCCGGCGCTAATTGCAGCGCGGAACTTTGAATCTAGCACCCGCCCGGCGGTTCCTTGCTTCCGAGCGATTTCAATCGCATCACGTACCTGCCCTTGAATCTGGCATTCGCCAATTACCATAGATTGGATGCCGCTGGCAACTTCAAAAAGATGTGCGACAGCATCTCGCCCATGATGATAATAGAGGTATTCAGCAAAGTGATTTTCGGGTACACTTTGGTAGTCCGACAGAAACCGCCGCATTTCAGCCTGCAAATCGTTACGACGTGCGTGGGAGGCAACCAGATAAAGTTCGACCCGATTACAAGTTGAAAGAATAGCGGCTTCAAGTATGTGAGGATGCGAGACCAGCGCTGCAAGCGCCCCGTTCAAACGCTCACCACCAAACGACAATTTTTCACGGACTTCGAGAGGGGCTTTCTTGCAATCTAGCCCCACTGCCATAAGTTCCATATTAATATGCCTCAGTTGCCAAATTCAAGTTATGAATTGAACACATTGTGCAAATTTTACCAGCACGGCATATTTTTTTATATAGGGTCTACACCTTAGATTCTGCCTTAGTAGTACCTATTCTGGAGAATTTTTTTTTCGGGGTGCGGTTGCCACTCTTACGCCCCATAACAAAACTAGCGTGCCTAACACCAATTCCAGCCCAAACGGTTCGTCAAGGAATAGGATTGCCAGTGCCTCCGTGAATATCGGGGAGAATAACTGGATGGTTGCCACTTGTTCCAGCTTTAAATATCGGAGGAGTGTATAGAAGAGGGCAAAGCCTAGCGCGGATGGTACTATTCCGGCGTATGCTATATAGAGTAATCCTTCAAAACTAAGAGAAGCTAGACCGTTTGGTTCAAACAATATTAGAAGTATCCAAACCGGGATTACACCGATTAACTGGTTTAAGCTGGTCGAAAGCAGGCTTGTACCGGGTAAGGAACTGGTATATCGTTTTCCCCACAAGCCATATAGCCCCCATCCAAAGGTTGCAAAAACCATCAGCGCCAGTCCGGGCAGGAGATTTCCGCTGTTTAGGTTCTGGAGCAATTTATCTAGATTGCCTCCGCTTATAACGATTGCAATTCCGCTCAGTGATATTAGCACGCCTACCACTTGCCGCCAGCCCGATTTTACCCCTAGCCAGAAATAGCCTCCTATCAGCACTACCATCGGATTTAAGCCAAAAAATACTATTCCTCCCAGCGTGGCGCTAATGTAAATCAGGGCTGTATTGAGACCAATCATATAAATTGACAGAAATAAACCGCCCATCAGGTAGTTCTTTATTCCTCCTACCAGTGGTAAAGCTGTTTTGTTATTACGGGTAGTAAGCCAGTAAATCAGAAAGGCGAAAATTCCGGCAATGGTAAAACGGACTGCTACCATTGTAAAGGGGGTTGCTAGGTGCTTGAGATAAATATGCTTGGTTACGACAGTGGCGCTTGCCCAACTGGCAACAACTAGAACCAACAAGATAACCGGGCCCCATGCGGTTGCGCCGTCAAATGTTTTGGTTTTCACTCATGCTCCTAGCTTGTGGATTATTAGAGCGACATTATAAGCTAGTAAGATGAATTTTGCTTGAATAAGAGAGCCTTTCATAATAGGTTAGCGCCTTAACAAAAAGCTCCTTTGTATTAGGATGATTAAATATGAGCGGGTGTTTTTAAATGAATTTGAAAGTCGAAAAGAGGTTAATATCTGTAATAACTTCCCTCTTCCTCTTCTGGACTTTGGGGAAACTCGTCTTGGGTTTTGAATCTGTCTGCCAGCATAGCAAAAATAAGGAAGATAATCCCTGCACATACTGGTGGCAGTATCAATACAAAAAACAGTTGTATCTCTCTCAGAGTATCAGGGTCAGCGTTTTGGTCTATAAAAATAGGTGGCAAAACTATATACAACAGCAGTGCGGCGGCTAACCCGATAAACCAGCCCTTAAACCCGGTAACCAACCGATAACGTCGTTCAGGGTCTTCATCACGTTTAATCATTTTTATAATTAGTAATGTAGGACCACCAATTATGGCTACTAACCATGCTACAATCAATAGAAATACGCCAAAATCATCCATAGTCTTTAACCCCCAGATTGTATTACACCATTGTCACCCAACCATATTTTTAGTCGCAGGATGCAAGCGACAGGTCATTACACTTTTGACGAACTAAGCGTCGCTATAAACCTCAATGTTCATAAATTCTTATATCCAATTTTGTAACTTCGCCATGACTGATAGCCTAGCTTTGCATAAAAAGCGGTTAAATCTGTCCAATCAATAGTTGCAAATGTAACCCCCGTTTTTCTAAGATGTTCTGTTCCTGCTGCCACTAGGGCAAGCCCTATTCCGCCACCTCTTATTGTGCTATTTATACCCAAAGGACCAATGCTGCCATGCTTTTCTTTAGGTTTTTCATGCATTGCCCAGAATATTATCGGGCGTGAAAGACCTTTTTCTATTACTTCTTTTGCTTGCCAAGTTTGTAAAAAGCCTTCAATTTTACCACTGCGACTTTTTATAAGCGTTATATTTTCCGGGCTATAACCTATTTTGAACAATCGCTCAAGGTCATAATGCCAGCGCGGAGAAAAACCGTTAGAGGCTAATCCTATAAAATCCAGAATAGATTCTTCTTCTCCAGCCTTGCCCTGAGTAAAAAAATAATCCCCACCCGCAATTGAAGTGGGTTGTTCGGGTAAGCGCCAATTATCCAAAGATAAGCAAAGGTCATTTATTAATTCTTTATTAAAATTGCAGCCTTTATTTGAAAAAAACTCTAACGCTTCACCTTCTGGCACACCCGGAAAAAAGTGGCTAAAATCCCCACCCAATCTAATCAGTTCAACATCTGATAGAGCATCATGCGCTTTTTCCAGCAGCGTTGTACCAATGCCCTGTTTTCGACTGCCTTCTTCAACTAGTAATAGGCTTATCCAGCCTGTTTTTCCATAGCGTTCTACCATAACAGGTGGTGCAGTTATATCTCGGAAGCGTCGAGTTAAAACAAATCCGAGCAATATACCTTGCTCATTCCATGCACCCCAAAAATCCGCTGGTTTGAAAGCAGCGTTGTTTTCGACATTTATTTTCCACAAATGACCGTCAGCAGAAAATAGGTTATTTAGTACACTATTCTTCCATAGCTTTAAGACGGCATCTCGATGAGAAGGTTCGTAAGCTTTGAGAATCAACCTCATTTGCATAAATTCTAAGCCACCTTTCCAAATTATATAACCTAAGAATTTTTATCTTATTAAGGGGAGCGCCTAAAACGATTAAAATATTATAATCTATTAGCCATTTTCTCTGTGATATTACAAATACCGGAGGTTATTTGGGGCAAGCAAAAAAAGTAGCCAAACTCTTAACAAGTTTGGGCTACCTTAAAATTTACCTATAAAATTAGGGTTGGTGGCTTTAATCTCTGCGGAGCAATGAGTTAGAAACTTTGTTGAAAGTCCAAAAGCGATTGGCGAAAAAGTTCCATAACAGCACTATTCCGGTTGCAATTATTTTTGCCGGTATATAGCCGTAATTTGGGTTAGATAGTAACCATCCGGCAGGAGCTTCCAAAGCGAATACCAGTAGATTATTGAGTAACAACCCAACCAGACTGATTAAAATAAACCGGAGTCCCTGTTGTAAGCTCTTATCCTTTCTCGACTCTGGATAGACCCAATAGCGAGAAAGTAGATAGTTGTTAAGGATGCCACAGGAGTAAGAAACCAGATTAGCGGGTAAAGTAAGCCAACCGAACCAAGTTTTTAGGACGCTTAGGATGGCGAAATCCAGCAAAGTGCCGCTTAAGCCAACTGCCAGGAATCGCAAGAAACGCCCCACCTCGTTTTGCCATCTATTAAAGACTATCAAGTTTCTATGTCGCGTCCCCAACATGATTTTCACATCCCTAACTTTAAGCCGCCCGGTTTACCGAACTGGTTATTTTTGGATTGGTTTCCTTTGCGTAACTTGTGGCGGCAAGTTGCCCTTTACCGCTCCAGAATGTTTTACGCATGCGCCACAATCCCTTTAAATCTTCCTTGACGGTTTTAGTTATATGTACTCGGCTATCAAGGTCTTCCACCCAAGTAACGGCTACTTCATGTATTTTCATGCCATTATGTTCTGCCAGTAACAGCATTTCGGTATCAAAAAACCATTCGTTATTTTCAATCATAGGCAAAAGCTGCCGGGCTGTTTTAGTAGTAATAGCTTTGAACCCGCATTGGGCATCGCTGAAATGGTTTAGGAACACCGCTTTTATCATAATATTGTAGCAGCGTGATATAAGCTCCCTTTTCCATTGGCGCGTTACCTGCGCTTCTCGCGCCAGTCGCGAGCCGATTGCGATTGAGTTTTGCCCTTCTACCAGTGGAATAACCAGCGGCAAAAGCGCATCCAGACCGGTAGAGAGATCCACATCCATATAGGCAACTACTTCAGCCTCACTATTGCCCCACGCTTGCCGCAAAGCTCGACCTCGCCCTTTTTGGTCAAGGTGCAATACCTTAACTTCAGGCAAAGCTAAGTTCAGTTGACGCGCAATTTCCCAAGTGCGATCTTTGCTGGCGTTATCTGCTATTGTTATTTGCCAGCGATAAGGAAAATTTTGTTTCAAGAATTGATACAATTGTTTCACGCTTTTTTCTAGCGCTGCTTCTTCGTTATAAACCGGTATTACAATTTCTACGAGTGGTTTGCTATCTAATGAGTTCATTATTTTCCATGCCTTTTCTAAAATCTTTATTTTTAGCATCCGGATTATCTTCCGGTAATACCAGAATACAAAATGAAAATTAGGGTTAAATTGAAAATTTATGTGAGATTTCTCATGGTTTGGCGCAAATCTTATGGGAATGTGGCAATAAAAGAAGGGCGATTCCAGCGCATCTGTTCCAAGTAATTCAAAACTGAAACGGGAATAAAGCTATAGATGTTAAGATTTGGTTTTGGAATCAGGCAGCGAGTGACTGATGCACCTAATCTTTCCGAATTTCCAATTTCCTGCACTAGATTGTTCCCGATTTATTTTTGAATTACTTGGAACAAATGGGGTAAGGGTTTGCCCGGCAATTTGTGCAAACCCCTTGTTTTATTCTGGTTTGGTTGGCGCTGCGTTTGTTTATTCGTGATAACGCTCTTGCAGGGTCTCTGCTATCAGACGCTGCTTGAGTTGCCACAGGTTCTCGCTAAGCGAAACATGGTAAACGTGAGGCTTGATAATGCGGCGCACCCCTTCATCCAAACGTGATAAATCGGCATCGCGCACCGCTCGCATCTCTTCTAGCGAAGGGCTATCGTAAACGAATTTGCCCTCGCGCACCATTTCCACCAACAACGGCTCGACCTTCTCAATTTCGCTGGAATGCAAAATCCGATACTTTGCCGGGTCGGAAGGATGGTACAACCGCAGATTCTCATGTTGTCGTAGGTCTTCTCCTTCAAGGCTCAACACATCGGCGGTAGCTTTGCCACGTTTATCATATAGCCGCCAAGCTTGCTTGTTGCCGGGATTAGGAATCTTGGCGGTTGTTTCGGACAGCTTCAGAGCGGGCAACCACTCGCCCTTTTGCTCCACTGCTACCAGCTTGAAAACCCCGCCCAACGCCGGATGTCCGTGTGAAGTGATAAGATGTGTCCCCACCCCGTAAACCAAACGAGCCAGCAATTTGTCCGGCTCAACCCCATATCGAGGGGCTTCCATCATTATTTGGCTTTGGATTTGCCAGATTACTAGCTCGTCCAGTTCGTTGGAAAGCACGATGGAAGTATCGGGAAAACCAGCAGCATCCAACATTCGCGCCCCTTGAATGCTGAGGTAGGCAAGGTCACCTGAATCAAGGCGGATACCGGCGGGCTTGTGACCCTTGCGTCGCAATTCCTCGAAAACCTTAATGGCATTCGGTATCCCGCTTTCGAGGGTATTAACCGTATCTACTAGCAGGATACAATCGTCAGGGTAAACTTCGGCAAAGGCGCGAAAGGATTCCAATTCGCCCTCGCCCAGCGCATTGAACAATTGCACCATGCTATGGGCGTGCGTGCCACGTGGCGTGTAGCCCAACACATGCGAAATCCCTACGTTCGAGGTAAAATCTGCGCCACCGATGAGAGCCGCTCGCGCTCCGGCATTTGCGCCTGTCCCCTGCCCGCGCCGCATCCCAAATTCCAGAACTGTTCTGCCTCCGGCAGCTTGCCGCAACCGTGCCGCTTTGGTAGCAATCAAAACTTGATAATTCAGTTGGTTGAGCAGAGCCGACTCGATTATTTGCGCCATCGCTATAGGACCGGTGACAACCGTCAGTGGTAAATCTGGATGTACCACACGCCCTTCGGGGATGGCTTGCAGAGTTAGCCCCTCAAAATTGCCGTTAGCGCGTAGCCATTCCAGAAAGTCATCAGCAAACAGGCGTGTCCCGTTATGGTTGGTTTGGCTACGCAGGCAAGCTATATCTTCATCGCGGAAATAGCTTTCTTTCATCCAGTCGAGCAGCCATTCCAGCCCGGCGTTAATGCAAAAACCCGCCGAATGCCCGCCGTAATCAGGGTAATTGCGAAAATAATGGTCAAATTGAGCCTTTTTTTCGTGCAAACCCTGTCGGAAATAAAGCTGTGCCATTGTAAGCTGATACTGGTCGGTGAAAAGAATTCCCTCAGCGGTGCGTTGCTGCGCCCTGTTCATTGCCGAATCTCCTTGATAATAAAAATTTGTAACTATTTACTACCCCCTAAATCCCTCGAAAAGAGAGGGAGAAATTATAGGGACACCCCTATTATCCCGGCATGGAGTTTCCCCTGCACCCCTTTTTATCCGGGCTGTGTAGCTACAAAAATTTTGTATATGATACCATATAGGAGCAGGGAAAATGCGTTTAGCTCAAACTTCTCGTATCGAGATACAGCAAGTGTATAAATTTAAAATAATTTCAGGTTCACTGTAAGGTCATTAGAGGGGGCAGCTATTTTCAAACGCATTTTCCCTGAATCCATTCATAAACGACATGACATGTAGCAATCTTTCTGATATACTTTAGACCGTAGAAATTCTACGGGGGCTAGTGGCGGAATGGCAGACGCGAGCGACTTAAAATCGCTTGAGGAAACTCGTGTGGGTTCGACTCCCACCTGGCCCATCTTTTTCTTATGTAAGGCTTGTGTAAAACTGCACTTGTCAACCTTACTAGAAAATGGTATGATTTCACAAATTTTTCGGTTATATACGCTTCCGCAATGTATTGTCTTTAACGACATCAAAAGTAGAAGCGTACCCCTGCTACTGTCACCAATCACTAGCTAGGCTCTAAGGTTGGTACCCCTATATGGTTGCCCGATTGGGCGTATTAGAAATTAGAAAAGAGGAGACAAGAGATGGCTTACGTTATAACCGAGCCTTGCGTGGATGTAATGGATAAATCCTGCGTCAACGTTTGCCCGGTTGATTGCATCTATTCTGATGAAAATGACCGCTCGCTTTTTATTAACCCGGATGAATGCATTGATTGTGGCGCGTGTGAACCAGAGTGCCCTGTTTCTGCTATATTCGCGGAAGAAGAAGTTCCGGACAAGTCGAAAGCGTTCCCCGGCATTAACAAGCTCTACTTCACCGACAAAGCCGCAGCACGCGCCCAACTTGATAAGCTAATTCCCAAAAAAGCTAAGTAATAATAAGCTTTAGCATTACAGTATGAACGCTAGAGGCGGCACCTATAGCCGCCTTTTATTTTGCAGCGGGAATTGTTCCAAATTTGATATGAGAAATGGTGCGCCACTCAAGGCGACCATCTGTATTAGGCAATTGCGCCAGCAAGCCCATCTCCTCAGCAGTAAAACGGAAATCAAGTTTATAGCTGCCAGTATCCAACTCATGTTGAAGCACCGTCAATTCTATATCGCTTAATTTGTTGCCGATGGTAAGGTGCGGGTGGTATTTTTCACCTTCAAGACTGTCCGCCGCTCCACCTATATAGAAGTGTGAAAGCGCGTCGAGCAATTTTTGATGCAAAGACCACAAAGGTGATGAGTCGGCAATTTTGAGGAAAACCACATTACAATCGGGTTTCCTGAAAACATCGTAGCCCGATAGCTCAACCGTAAATGGCTGAATAGCAGGGGTTATTTCTTCAATTGAGCGGCATACAGCGTGAAAATGAGCGGGTAAATTAGGCGGATTGCCGATGGAAGCCGGTCGCTTTAAGGTAATATGTGGGGGTATTTTCATTTTAAAGCTCGGGTCATAACGGAATCTGACATAATCCAGCGCGGTAGAAACCTCTGTAGGGGCATAAAGAATAACAGCGAATTGTGCTTCCTGCTCATTATTAGCTCGTAAAGAGCCTAGAGTACCGGTGAAACTGCTGGTTAACAAATCCTATCACCTACCAGATAAAAAGCTCTGGCTGCTCATAATAATTGTTTGCCTGAGCAGTATAATAAAGTAAATCACTTCTAAGATGGATATTTCTGGGAATTATAGCATGGCTAAAATAATCAAACAATTGAGAAAAAAATATATGATACGGTCACAGGAAAGGAGATAAAAAAGATGGCTGTTGGTGAGACGCAAAAGTTAGAGACACAAGAAAAAAATGCCCGTATCCGCGCTTTTATGGAGCGCAACGGGTTGCATGCATTGGTTCTGGGGCGACAAAACAACTTTGCATGGGCTACCGGCGGTGGGGTAAATTGGGTGAATACGGCTGCCGAGTTGGGGGCTGCCACACTGGTATATACCGCTTCTGGCAAGACTTACGCCCTGACTCAAAATATCGAAATCCCTCGCTTTGAACAGGAAGAAGGCTTGAAAGAACTGGGCTTTGAGGTTGTGTCTCATAATTGGTGGGAAGGTAACTCTGCCAAACACGCAATTTTACAGGATTTGCTAGGTGGGGAAGGCGTTAAAGTTGGCACCGATTTCCCGCTCGAAGGTTCAGAAAACCTTGCCCCATTATTGGCGCGTGAACGGTGGAGCTTGACTTCGCATGAGGTGCAGCGTTTTCGCGAACTTGGTAGGCAAGCAAGCGAGGCTTTGGAAATCGCCACCGCAGAGGTTAAGCCCGGTATGAGCGAATGGGAGATTGCGGGAAGATTGGCGCAAGAGTGTTTTAGCCGTTCTCTACTGGCTCCGGTTACGCTGGTAGCAACGGACGAGCGTATTTGGCAATATCGCCATCCCGTTCCAACCTCGAAGAAGTTGGAGAAATACGTGATGCTGGTAGTATGCGCCCGTAGCGGTGGGTTGGTCGCCAGTTGCACCCGCTTGGCGCATTTTGGTACGCTTACGGCGGAACTGGCAAAAAGGCATGCGGCGGTACAGCGCATTGATGCAGTTTTTAATCTGGCGACCCGCCCCGGCGTTGCTATTGGTGAGGTTTTCAAGCAGGGCTTGGCGCAATATGCCCGCGAAGGCTTTTCGGACGAATGGCAATTGCATCATCAGGGTGGCGCTACAGGCTATGAAGCTCGCGATTACGTTGGCACATTTAATAGCTCTGAAACGGCGTTGGACTGGCAGGCATTTGCTTGGAATCCTTCCATAACCGGCACTAAAAGTGAGGATACTATTTTGGTGAGCAGTGAGAAGGGCATGGAGATTTTAACCCAATCTTCCGCCTCGAAATGGCCCAGTACCAACGTTGAAATCGAAGGGTTGGGTACGATGCGCCGCCCCGATATTCTCGTCCTGTAGTAGCCTATATAAGGCGTGGTGGGAGCGTATTACAACCGCGTTTTGTCTTTTCTCTATGCTAACCGTGACTCGTGCCGCTCAGGTTCAAACCCACTACTCCCGCAATAATCAGCGTGAGTGAAATTAGCTTGAGCGCATTTAGCGGTTCGTTGAACCACAGAATACCGATAGTGGCAATCAGAGCCGTACCCATCGCGCTCCAAATAGCATAAGCTACGCTCACGTCTATCTCTTTTAGGGCGAAGGACATTACCGTGAAAGAGCCACCGTAAAAGACGAACATCAATATCCCGAACAGTGGTTTGCTAAAGCCTTCACTCAATTTCAGAAAGGTTGTGCCGACCACTTCCAGTACAATGGCGCTGCCTAGCAATACCAATCCCATGTTAATTTTCCTCGCTTTTTGTGCTGCTATTTTGCTTCGATAACTTCAACATTAATTCCATAACTTCTTGTTTAAGTTCAAGCGCTATTGCGCCGAACCCTAGCGCTTCGGTGTACCAGAATCCATCCGCTGGCATTCGGCATTGGCTTTTTGCAAAGGTTCCAGCAAGGTGCGGTTAGCTGTGTTGTGGTTTTAATCTAAATCTCTGCTGAAGAATCAGCCTCTCCCCCCAATTTTCCCTTATCCTGCAACTCTTTTCCTGCAATCCAGAAGAAAGGTACGGCAGTTGCTACCAATGAGCCTTTTTCATGCATCATCTGGTATTCGGCGGAAACTGGAACGCCCGACCCAGTGCCGCTGACCTGCGGACCGGTCATAATCCACTGGAATCCTTGCAATACCAAAAACTCCATAATACGTTGGTTATTTGCCACGCTGGCTTTATCAAAAGCTTCGTCCAGTGCCAACAAACGAGGGCAACCGGGGGAAGCCGCGCTGTCGTAAAGGGCTGCCAAGCGAAAAGCAAATGCGCTCTGGCTGGCAGCCCTGCGCTCTTGGTCTTCCGACAATTTTTGCAAAGCCTCTTCCAGATTCTGGCTGAGATTAAGCGTCCGCTCATCGGCTCTATTGCGGGTATCCATCCGGGCTTCGGGCAATTCTAGGCGACGCTGCCGGAGACGCGCCAACCGCTCTATCAGTTCCTGCACATCGGCGGTTTGAGCAGCCAGTTCCAGTTCATTTAGTTCGGCGGTGGCTCGAATGCTGCGCGATAAGCTCTCGGCGTGAAGTTGCGCTGCCAGTTGTTCACTTTGTAAGATAGCAGAGGCGGCAACTTGTTGTTCGGGAAGCAACACCAGCGCGTCCAACAGCCCCGCTTCTTGTAACATGCGCTCGATTTGCCCTGTTCTTGCGCCTTCCATTTCCGATTTGGAATCCACCAGCGCATATAAAGGCAGAGCAGTAATTCCGGCAGCCTGAAGACGAGCGCGTGCTTGTTGGCGAGCGACAGTGCGTATCGGCAATTTGTCAGGTTCAGCCAATCGTAGCCTGTACAGTTCTTCCAATTCGCTTTTATGCCGTTGCTGCGCCCCACGTTGCTCTAGTAACTTCGCCTGTTGCTGCCGTAAGTGCGCCCCGCTATTTTCCAACTCACGGGCAAACTGACGCGCCAGTTCCCGGTAATCCGCCAAATTATCGCGTAGGGATGCTGAAACCAATTGGGCGAAACGGTATTCAGGCAATTCGGAAACCCATTTCCCGGTTTTATATAATTGGCGTAGGTGTGTCGCCAATTCCTCACGCGCCAGAGTCACCGCCTCCTGAGCAGATTCGCGGCGTTGCCGAGCCAAGTCGTATTCGCCCAACTTTTCTTCTTCGCGTTCACGGGCGATGCGCTCATCAGAGGCACGCGCCTCACGCTGTCGGTGCAGTTCTTCCAATTGCAACAAGCGTTCCACTCGTTCGGTGGTAGTCAATCCGGCTAAACCTTCCAGCCCATTGAGCAAGCGCGGAGGTTGTTCTGCTTCCAGCGATAGGGCGGTTAGTTGGGTCATAGCTTCTTCCAATTGTGCCGTTGCCAGAAGCCACTCTGCTTTTTCCGCCGCTTCTTGCCGCAGTTTACCCAGCGATGCCAAACTTTCCACCTGCAATTTGCGCCAGTTTCCTGCCACACGTTCCTGCCGAACTTGCGCCGCCCTCACCGATTGACGCGCTCCTTCTAGTTGTTCAGTCTGTTGCGCCAAACGATTAGCGGCTTGCTGTGCCGTTTCTCGCGCTGCCGCCAACCGTTCCGCTACTTGCAAACCCTCGCTGGATTCGAGGGCGCTGATTTGACCTAGTACCTGCCCTTCTTCGGCTGTTAGCGCGTCATAGCGGGCTTGCGCCGTTTCACGTTCAGCCTGAGCGGAAGCCAGTTCCCGGCGCAAACTGGTGACACGCCCTTGCGCCGCAATTTCAATATTACGCGCTCTGGCAAAAGCGAGGGCTGCCCTTTGCGCGGCTGCTAACGCCAGTTTTTGCGCGGCTTTATCCAAATGCCCCGCCGCTTCTGCCGCCTCCTGCAAGTTTAGCAAAGTGATGGGACCTAGTGCTGTACCGCTTGCCCTTAGCGCTGCGGCATATTCCCGGCGCAAGTCCAATTGCCACCCGAAAGTTTCTGCTAGTTCGTGACGTAGCGACTCCACTTGTGCCAACAGCGCGGCAAAAGCAGCCGAATCATCATATTTATACAAAGCGGGACCCAGTAGCAAGGTGCGCCATGCTCGTTGCAATGGGGCAAGCTTCTGAGCATCAGCCAGCAAGGCTGGTTTCAGGGTAAGCGGGTCGCCGTCCAACATTTCCCACACCAGTTGCACCCGACTCGGTTCCAACGACAGCAATAGAGAGCGTGTTACATCAGTAAATTCCCACAGCGCATCCGAGTCGCCCGTCTGATTCACCCAATCCTCCGCGCCGCCATCCCACAATTGCAAGCCCCCCAATTCCTGCAAAGCCCGAAGCACTCGCGAAAGGCTGTATCTGTCGGCGAGTCGCTTGAAATCGAGCGGGGCGGCGTGGGGCGCTAACTCTCCGGTGCGGGATTGTTCCTCGATACGTTCAGCCAGTTGCGACATCAGGAATTGTTGCTCATTGCCGCGTCCTGCTACTTGGCGCGTTTCAGCATACCATAGCGTCCAGCAAAAACAGGCGAAATCGCGGGAGTCATCCAATATTTTAAACTGGTAGCCGGGGGTGAGAGCGGCAGGCACTCGCACCAACCGAATTACTGTGGAACTGCGTCGGATACGCCAACCGGTGTGTTGGTCATGCCAGTTTTGCAGAGCGGCGTACTGATTGTTGACCAACCGGAACAAATCAGGCTGCTGCCCTCTGGTAATAACTTCATGCTCCATCAAAGTTACATGCGCCAGGGTAAGGGCTTCAGATTGGGCATTCTGACGCAAGCGGGAAGCGCGGGTTTTAGCTGCTGTCTCTTTGCGATTAGCTGTCCCGTTCTCAAGGCTCATCGGCTATTCCTCTTTCCGCACCAGCCGATAACGCGGCATCAGCAATCCGCCATCGGGGGCGCGTAACAGACCATAGCGAGTCTCACGCGGATTGAGCAACGCTATCAGTGAGCCATCGGGGGCGCGATACTGGAAACGGCTATCCCGCAAACAGCCCCGCACTACCGCCAGCAATGCCGCTCGTTCTGTCGGACTATTCAGCCACACTTCCCCGATTTCCAACGCGCCCTCCTGAAACAGGATTTTAAATTGCGCCAATTCCTCTGCCCGCTCTCGCAACCGCCGCTGGATTAACGCCAATTGAGCTTCGCGGTTGTCGCTTATAGCCAGTTCCACCGTTTTGTCTAGTCGCGCCCGCCCGATAGCGCGTAAAGTAGGGGTAACGCTTGGCTGTTCTTCCCATGCAGAGTGCATACCACTGCTTCCGGTTGGTCCCGCCAGACTCTCGCTGATATGCGCCGGAAGCCCGTGGGCGAATGCTACCAGCTCCAACTGACGCGCCTCTTCCGGGTTGGTTGCGCCTAACATCAGACGCGCCAATCTGTCCAAATCTGTAGCATAGTTCGCGTTAGGGCGAGAAGCCGCCGCCAATTGCTCGGCACGTCGCACCACCTTTTCTACTTCAGCAGCAGCACGCCGGAAAGAATCGGCGTTTGAGCCAATAGCAAACCACCCAGCCAGCGCAGCCACCTGATTTCCTGCTTCTCGCGCTAGTTGCTCTGGGGTATGGCGGTGTTCTAGTTCAAGGGTGGGCGGTTCGAGATTGGCAGCAATCACTTCAATCAAAGTGGTGGCACGTCCGCTGTTATACCATTCACTTAGTCGTTCTCGAAAAGAAACGCTGTAGTAAGCCAATGCCTGCCCGAAATTGGTTACATATTCTACCACCGCCCGCTTATAGCTTTGGTAGGCTTCGAGGCTGGCGCGGGGGCGACGCGCTACGACCGTTAGGTTCGATAGGTATTGGGCTGCTTCCATAGCCATAGCGCTGAATAACTCAAAGGCGCGTCGCCATTCTTCCGCCAGTTCTGCTGGGCGGGTATTACCCTCTTTCAACCAGCCGTCCAGTCGCTCCACGATTTCCCACAGCCGGGTCAGGTCGCCTTGTCGTAGAGAACCTAGCGTACTGGTGGAACGGCGTTGTTGCTCCAGAAAAGTCTCCAGAGCAATCGCCAGAGGCGTAGCCTGATATAACAAGGCGGGAGAGCGGAAACTTTGAATTGAGGTGTGGCGGCTGGCATCATACGTGGTAATCAGATTACCCCATTCTTCCAGCATTTTTAGGTCGTTCTGGCACTTCTCCATTGAGTAGGTGGGGTCGTACTCCTGCCGTACTGCTTCCCATACTTCCAGTGTGGTTAACTGGTACTTATATAAATCTCGATGTCGCGCTAGGAAAACGCGCATAATGGTGCGATACCATCCGACTCGCTCCGCTATTACCAGATAGTTGAAAATGGGGATTTTGTCAGTAAGCCCGAAACTATTGGAGCTTGTAACGGATGGGCGTTCAGCCACTCCAATTTCGTCCTTTAAAGGAACTTCTTGGTTTTCCTGTAATTGCTCCATTGGTTTTTCAGCGTTCTTAAGAGGGTTTTCTTCAAATAATTAGCCTCATTTTAGCAGTTTAGCAAATACAAGGCAAACATTTGTTTAGCCAATCAATCAATGACGAGAACTAGACTGTACGGTTCTCTCTAGAGTTTCACCTCCGCAATCAGCTTGCCTCAAACTTACCTCATTTTGACTCTCTGGGTTTGGTGTATAATTGTGCCATAGTGATTACCGAGAGAAAGATAAATCTAAGGAGCAATATGACACGACGAACAAAAATCGTGGGAACCATTGGACCTGCCTCATGGGACGAATCGGTGCTGCGCCGCCTTATTGAAGAGGGTTTGGATGTGGTAAGGCTGAATTTTTCACATGCTGAACATGCCAAGGCGGCGGAAACTATCGCGCTGGTACGTCGCTTATCAAACGAAACCGGGCGCAATGTGGCTATTTTGCAGGATTTGCAAGGACCTCGCATCCGTACCGGCAAAGTGGTAGAGAAAATCCAACTGGAGCAAGGAAAGGAAATAGTTCTTACTACTCGCCCTGATTATGTGGCAACCTCTCCCGATTTAATCGGGGTTGATTACGCGGGGATACCGTTGGATGTGAAACCGGGCGATTCGCTTTTGATTGAAGATGGGCTTTTCCATCTACAGGTCATCCACACAACTTCGGATGAGGTGCATTGTGTGGTGATTGAGGGTGGTTTGCTGGGTAGCCACAAGGGTATCAATGTGCCGGGCGTTACGCTGGGTGTACCGACGATAACTGACAAAGATAAGAATGACCTGCGTTTCGGGATTGAGCAGGGCGTGGATTATGTGGCGCTGAGCTTTGTGCGTCAGCCCGAAGATGTTATCCAGTTACGCCACTTGATGCAGGAATACGCCGGGACGGATGACTCGTTACAATTGCCGCTGATTATCGCAAAAATCGAAAAGCATGAGGCAATTGCTAACTTCGATGCGATTTTGGAAGCGTCAGACGGTATTATGGTAGCGCGTGGTGATTTAGGGGTGGAATTGCCAACCGAGCAGATACCGGTGCTGCAAAAGCAAATTATTCGCAAGTGCAACAATGTGGGCAAAACCGTAATTACTGCCACCCAGATGCTTGACTCAATGACCCGTAATCCGCGTCCTACTCGTGCTGAAGCTTCGGATGTGGCTAACGCAATTATTGACGGTTCTGATGCTACCATGCTTTCCGGTGAAACTGCCAACGGGCTTTACCCAATCGAAGCGGTGCGGGTGATGAGCCGTATCGCTGAAACTATCGAGCGTGATTGGTTGTTTAGCCCGTTCCATGTTCATACCCATTACGGCTATGCCACCAGTGTTACCGATGCTATCAGCCAATCGGTAGTGGATATTTCGCGCGAGTTGGGTGTTAGCCTGATATTGGCAACTACTGCAAGCGGTTCTACTGCCCGTATGATTGCACGTTGCCGTCCCCCTGTGCCTTTGTTGGTAGCTACCGCCGAAGAGCGCACCTACCGTCGCTTGGCGTTGGTGTGGGGTTCGGAAGCTATCAGGACTGAGCATTATTCCATCACCTCCGAAGTGGTCAATCGCTTGCAGAAAACGTTGGTGGAACGCGCATTGGTCAAACCCGGTGACAAGATAGTGGTAACTGGCGGTATTCCGGTGGGTGTGACGGGACAGACTAATCTGTTGAGGGTGGTAACAATAGCGCAAGACATTTGATTATATGCCGGAAAGGGAAATAAATGAGCCGAATAAAATTAGTCCAAAAAAGTGAAACAAGCGGTGAACTCACCGGCACTTATGAGGTAATTGAAAAAGCGCGTGGCGGTTCTGTCCCTAATATGTTTATGGCGCTTGGCTATAGCAATGGTATGCTCGCTTCGGCTTTTGATGTTGCCGCTTTTATAGGTGCGACTAGCAAAGTGCCGGCAAAGGATAAGCAAATCGCCTATCTCGCCGCCAGCCGCGTTAACGGGTGCGAATATTGCGTGGTGCGTCACACTGCCGCTGCTATGAAAGCGGGTTTAACATCTGCACAAGCGGCAGCTTTTGTGCGAGAGGGGGATATTTCTGGAGATTTGGCTTTCGATGAGCGTGAACAACTAATCGTTGAAATGAGTGAAGAATTGACCCGCACGCCTACGCTTTCCGCCGCTACCTTTGAAAAGTTGCGGGGCTATTTCGGCGATGAGGAGATTGTAGAATTGGTCTTTTCGGTGGCAGCCTCTAATATGTTTAACCGCATCGCCAGCGCGTTGGATATTGAATTAGAGCAAGGTTTCAAGAAGTAACGCGGGCTGCCAGACTTGGTTGTAAGAGAAGCCGGACTCATATCCAGCTTCTCTTTTTTTGTGCCTTTGCAAATAATAAATATTATTGTTTGGAGAGTCCTGCGAAATTTTCATCGCTCAACTCTATTATAAATGGGCTTTTACTTCTAAAAATTAAACAGCCTAATAAGCTAGGAGAACACTCTCGTTAGGTTATTATAAAAGGCTAGGAAGGGGTATTGAGGTGATTGTTTTGGAAAGGTAAAAGACTACTGAATCCAGCCTCGCGCCTTGAGAACTTGCATACCCAACAAGCCCACCTGTATTTCAAAGGGTGTGCCTTTAGCTTCGGGGTGGTATTCTAGCCTACCTCGTTCAAAATACTGGACATTGTAAGTTTTACCGTCAACCGGGTTGATTTCGGTAAATTCCTCGCTGATGGGGTAGCCAAACTGAGTTAGCCCGCCGTATTTTTCCCAGAAAACCTTGAAGCCAGTGGACAGGCTATGCCCGGTTTCTTTAAAGTAGATGCGATCGGCTGAATTGGGGAAAGCTGCACTAGTTTTGAAGGGCGCGTCTGATTCGCGTCTGCCCGCCGAAACTAACCTGCCCAGTAAGCCTAACTGTACTTCGGCGCTGGTGCCGCTGTATTCGGGGTGATACTCAAGACGTGCGCGTTCAAAATATTGTACTGTGAGACCACCTTCCTGAAATTCTTCACTGATAGGCATGCCTAGCAAGGTTGAGCCGTTGCGTTGCTCCCAGAAACGCTTGAAGGCGTTGGAGAGGTTATGTCCTGTTTCTTTGAAATAGAGGCTGTTCGAGCCTCCTAGCGATTCGGTACGTGCAAAAGTAGCGGGTGGCACCGGCAGACTGATGGTATATACTGTTCCGGCGCTGGCGTTGAAGGAGAGCAAACCGGCAGCGGTGCGATCTACTGAAGGGGCTTGCCCATCTTCTACTTGCAAGACCGGGGCGAGTTTTGGATTCCAGCTAGGGAAGAAGGCGCGTAAATCTAGCGTAACACGGGCAGGGGAACTGGCAATTACATGTACTTGCCCCAATCCGTTGCTGGGCCACCAAATCGCCCAAGGTGCGCGTTCTTTCTGGTCAAGTTGCACTCGGCTATTTTTAAAGCTGGCACTATTTCCAAAGAAGCTATTACCGGAAGTCCAGAAGTAATTAATATTGCCGCCGCTGCTATCTTCGAGAGTGTTAAAATCCCCACTGGGCGCACGGTTCGCATCGGTCATACGCAAAATGGCGCGTGCGGCAAAGAAGGTCGGTTTGGGATTATTACTATCGTCGTACAGCCCGAAGTTATTTTCATAGACATTTGCGCCAATACTGAAATTCCGCAGCATCCATTTGTAGCCTCCGGCAAAGCCTTTGCCGTATAGATAAAGCCACAGTGCGGTTTCATGGGCGGCGGTGGTCAAACTGGAGGTCGAACGTCCAGAATAATCCGAGTTACTATAGCCAAATTCTTCTAGGCAGACCGGGCGACCCGGAAACGCTCGTTTGAGTGCATCCATAACCGCAAAGGTGGTTTTCAAGCCATCCGTACCGGAAGGGGCATAGCGGTGAATTGAGACAAAGCTCATACTGTCTCCGGCGGGAAGCCGCGCCCAGAAAGCGTTATTAAATCCAGTAGTTACTGGCTTGTTTTTATCGAATTGGCGAATGGGGTTGAGCAGCGAATCATACCAAGCTTGCAGCGTGCCGTTTGCGGCATCTATAAATACTTTCCATTTGCCTTGTGCTTCAGGTGAACTCATATAATCAAGTGTGGTTGCGCCATTCTTTAATGCCCAATCGGAAGCATCACTCAGATATTCTTCATATAAAACGGAAGCGTTAACCACATAGTAACCTAGCCGCGAATCGAGTACACTCCCAACGGTGTGCCAACCCGCGCTGGTGCGGCGATAGGCATCGGCGGCAGCTTGGTTCATACGTTCGCCGTAAGTCTTGATTAGCAAGTCGGTCTGGAAGGGCGGTTGCACGCTGTCGGGATAAATTGCCCCGGCGATATGCACAAAATTCGGCTCATTTTTCAGGTCGTAGCCGAGCATATAAGGTTGGTTCACGTAGCGTTCGGCTACCAGCGCGTTTACTTTCGACAGTTTACGCAAGTCCATCTCGTCATAGTCGGCGAAGGTTAGCAAAATAAAGAGGTTATTAGAGCGTGCCAATTCAAGCACTTTATCCAGCTTGGAGAAATCACCCTTGAGAATATCGTCCCGCAATTGGGTTTGTACAAAGATACGCACGGTATTGTAGCCGCCCGCTGTTGCTGCCGCAAGGTCTTTCTGGATAAGCGCGGGGTCGAAGCGGTCATTATTCCACATCACCCATGCGCGGTCGGTAGCCCCTTCGTAGTTGACTCCTGCTAGAAAGAATCGCGCCCCGATGCCATCTACCAGTTGCCCGTTTTTGACGCTAATCGGCGCAACTGGTTGGTTATAGACTGGCTTGTCAAAAATTACAGGGTAAGCGGTAGAATCGCTGGTATTGCTGCTACCCGGTACAGTAGGTATAGGGTTAATCGGTACTCCCGCCGCAATAGTGGGTGGCGCACCATAGGTCGGCAACGGGGGTAAGTAGTTTTGTTGCGAGTTTTGCGTGGGCTTGATAATCGGATTCTGGTTAGGATCAGCTTGTGCTTGTACAGGGTTCTGGGTGCGAGCTTGCGGAGTGACAGGCGCAATTTCATAGCGCACCGGTCCGTAGGTTGGCTCAGGCAAGTAAGCGGCTTCTACCGGATAAGGGCGTAGGGTTGGTGCAGAGGAGAAATTCCAGAGTACCAAAATAACCACCAGCGCAACCAGTGAGAAAAACGCCAGCATATATTTATTTTTGGGTTTATTTTTTTGGGGACCCCGGCGAGGATTATTATATCCAGATTTCATCAGGGTTCGTACCTGTGAGCTTAATACGGGAAAATGTAACTCAACATAAGTAATAATTGCAATGTCAGTTTAACATAAAACTATTTCACAGGCAATACCTTTCGCTTTTATTTCGCGCCGCAGCCATCAAATTGGCGGCTTAGAACAGGAAGCATTTAACGTCCAGTTATAATAATGCGGGTAAAGTTAAAGAATACCCAGAGTATTCCGGCTAAAGTGCCGCTCAAAATTGGCAACCCTAGTATCAATAGAGTAGTTCGTGTGCGTGAGGGTTTAGCCTTGATGAGTTGTATCACTCCGAATGTTAGCCACGCAGTACCTACAAAAGGTAGAATGAGGAGCATCAAAAAGATAGCAATAAAAACCACTATCAGGATAGTGAACAGAATAAAGGCAAAAACCTTTACAATTGTATCGGGAATCATCACTTAACATTCCTATAATCTAAGCGGTTTTTCCATTGTAACCTGACTATACCACTCTTACAATTGTACATTGGCTCTTTCGCTAACCAAAAATTAATGTTTTGCAAAATAAAAAGAAAAAAGAAACGATTTGCCTTGCACGAACGTATATCATGATTGTGAGCATTGAAATGAATTGTAATGAAATGGGAGAAATAAGATATGTCTTACCGGAAAGCATCTCGCTTTAGCTTGTTTCTGGTGGCGTTACTAAGCCTCGGTCTGCTGCTGGCAGCTTGCGGCGATAATAACCAAACCAGTCCGGCTCAAAATTCCAATCTTGGCTATACTAGCGCGTTGGCTGCCAACTTCCCCGGTGCTACCTCGCTTTTTGTCAGTCTGAACACCGATCAGAATAGCGCACAATCCCTAAGCGCAAAGAAGATGCTGGATTATATTTCGGCAATTCCTGAGATTCAGGATTCGCTCAAGAGTTTAAATCTGACATCCATCACCACTACAGGGCAAATTGATTTTGCCAAAGATGTACGCCCTTGGCTTGGCAGCGAGGCAGCGATTGGCGTTACCGATATGCAGAAGCTTGGGAAACTAGCCGGCAGTTTTGGTAGTATGACTGGAAAGCCCGGTAACAGCCCGACTGCTACCCCCAATTTGAATATGGCTTCGTTTGATATTCCGTTGATGGTGGCAGTGCAGATAAAAGATAAGGCTAAAGCGGATGCCTTTGTAAACAAATTGCTTGGCTCTGCGCTTGGCGGTAATACTTCTGGCTTTAATATCAAGCCGACTACCGAAACTTATAAGGATTACACCATTTACAATCTGAACCTGTTTGTACTCCAACTTTCGGTGGCGGTCGGTAATGATAAGCTTTTCCTGACGCTTGGCGCTACCGCTGCTAAAAATGCGATAGACCAGAGCGCCGGAACTAGCCTTTCCGCAAATGCTCAGTACAAAGCGGTTGCAGCTAAATTGCTAGCCGCAAATCTCGGCTTTATATACGTAGATACCGCCGGTGCGGCAAGCGCTATGTCGGCAATGCCCAATATGTCCCAGAACATGTCTTCAATGAATAAGGATTACCTGAAGGGTATGGGTATGGCATTCTCCGCTGCCGATGAAGGTTTGAAGGTGGATGTGTACGAGGCTTATGACGAAAGCAAGCTCACCCCTGAGATTAAAGCTTTGTTGAGTAAATCCGCCGTGTCCAACAAAATCCTTGAAGCGTTGCCGGAAAAGACCTTTTTCTTTGCCAGCGGACAGGATGGAAAGAGCGCGTACGACCAGATAAACGGTATGCTGTCGCAAATGCCCGGCGACCAAACTAAACAGATTACCGATGCAATTACCAAATTTGAAACTAACTCCGGCTTGAGTATCCAAAAAGATATTGCGCCGCTGTTTGCGGGTGAATTTGCGGTGTATGCTACGCCTTCTACCAATGTGCAGAAAGTGGGCGTTGGTTTCTTGACAGCAGTGACCGATAAGGTTTCGGCACAGGCTTCGCTGGATAAATTGTCAGCAGCGCTTGAGAAATCGCCCGATGCAGCCGTTAAGTTTGACCAGAAAACTTTTGGGGGCGTAACCTATAAATCCGGCGTTATGACTCCTAAAGATACTACCAAAAACAACGGCAAACCTACTACTCTGGAAATGGGCGTGGTGGGTAATTACGTCTTTATCAGCACCGCCTCTGACCAGACTGAGGCGACTATCACTTCTGCTACAGGTGGCGCGAGCTTTACCAAAGGCGCGAGCTATGCTGAGTTCACCAAAGTAAAAGCCAGCGTGCCGGATAGCAACAAAGGCTATTTCTTCGTGGATGCTCAGCAAGCGTTCGCAGTAGCGGCAAGTGTGCCATCCTCCGATAACGCCAAAAATCAGCAGCAGTTAACTGCTATCGGTAGTAAACTGACCGATCTTAAGAGCGTAGTGGGTGGTAGCAAGTCCGGTACTACCGAGTCCAATAGCACGATTTATATTCACTTTCCAGTGAAATAAAAAAGCGGTTGTCTAACCGCTATCTGAAGATTATGCTAAAGGCGCATCGCAAGGTGCGCCCTTTTGTTAGCCCGAATTTTTTATTCTTCCGAAGGTTCGCCGGGATGCAACAATTCCTGCATGATTTTTACGCTGCTGCTAGTGCCAAGGCGAGTTGCTCCCGCTGCAATGAGTTTCAGCACATCATCAAGATTGCGGATACCACCAGAAGCTTTTACACCCATCTTCGGACCTACCACGTTACGCATCAGGCGGACATCAACTGCTCGCGCCCCGCCTCCCGGTACAAAACCGGTGCTGGTTTTTACAAAATCTGCGCCCGCTTCTTTTGCTAGTTCACAGGCTTTAATTTTCTCGGCTTCTTCTAATAGCGCGGCTTCGATTATGACTTTGCAAATGGAACGTCCGGTATGGCAATGGTGCGCCACGCTGGAAATTTCACGTTTTACCAAATCAAATTCACCTGCCTTGAGCAACCCAATATTGATAACCATGTCCACTTCTTTAGCCCCATGATTAATCGCGGTTTGCGCTTCGGAAACTTTGATGGCTTCCACGTTTGCTCCCAATGGGAAACCCGCCACTGTGCAAACTTTTACATTGGAACCTGCCAATTCCCTTATACATAACTTCACATAGATGGGGTTGACACATACAGCGCCGAATGCGTAGAAACGCGCTTCTTCACATAATCGTTTGATGTCGGCTTCGGTTGCTTGGGGCTTTAGCATCGTATGATCTATCATCGCAACCAGTTTTCCCGGCTCAACATTGAATTTTGGAGTCTCTTCGGTCATTACATCGGTAAGGTTTTCAGACATGGCGTTTTCCTCCAATATGTGCGTAACGCTTTTTAATCAGTATAACACACCCAGATTTCGTAATAAACATTGTATTTCTGTAATATTCCCGTAACATTCCCGTAATATTACTACGCTATAGTATTAGTGGGCGAAAGAAATAAAAATTTCCAACGTTCGAACCAATAGTACAGTGTGTTACACAACACGAACTATTCACCAGACAGATACCCAACTACGTTTCCCAACGGACCGGCAACAACCGGTCCTTTTTTATTTCATACAAGTTTGCAGCCTGACTTCTCTTCTGCTAACATTCGTGCCATCAAAAATATTCCTTTCGGAAAACAAGGAGGAAGAATGGTTAATCGCGAGTTAATCGGTAAGGTTCTCTCTACCTATACCTTTGAGATTGAGAAGGGCAAAATTCGTGAGTTTGTGAGCGCAATTGGTGACCCCAACCCTATTTATCGTAGTGAAGCTGCCGCTCGTGCTGCCGGTTATCCCAATATCCCGATACCACCCACCTTTCCTACGGTGGTTAATATCTGGGGTAATAATGAAGGATTTTCTATCACCGATGCGTTGGGTGTCCCAAGTCCGCGCCTTTTGCATGGTGAGGAAGATTATACCTATCTTGCGCCGGTGTACGCCGGAGATACCATTACCAGCGCTATTACCCTGAAAAGCGTTGAGGAAAAGCAGGGCAATACTGGCAAGCTGGAAATAATCCTTTTCGAGGTGGTGCATACTAACCAGCGTGGCGAAGAAGTTTTACATGGGCATCAGGTGGTAGTAGCGCGTTAGGAGACGAAGGGTATGACAAGGCTTTATTTTGAAGATGTGCAACTAGGCGAGCAACTTCCCCCCCTTACCAAAGCACCCGTGACTCATGTTCAATTGGTGCGCTACGCCGGGGCATCAGGCGATTTTAACCCGCTCCATACCGACCCAGAAGTTGGAAAAGCGGTTGGTACTGGCGGTACTATCGCACATGGGATGCTGATTATGGGCTTTGTCGGTCAGATGATTAGCGATTATCTGGGTGATACCTCGAATTTGTATCGCTTCCGGGTGCGCTTTCAGAACATGACTCGCCCCGGCGATGTAATAACCTGTAGCGGTCATGTGGTCAGGAAATATGAAGAAGCAGGTAAGGGCTATATTGAGGCGCAAGTGCAAGCGGTGGATAGTACGGGAGACCGCAAGGTAGCAGGCAGCTTTACCGCTATTTTGCCGCTACGCACTTCGATTTAGGGCTACGACTCGTTTTTTTACGACGCGGGGGAAGGAGAGTCCACTAGTGGGGCAAATACATCTGGAATGGGCATTACCTCGCCCTGATTTGCCAGCGAATCAAGAAGCTCACGTTTGAGTTGGAAGTAGCGTTGCCGATATTCTGGGGTAGTAATATTATCAGTCCACATTACATAGGCATCTTCATCGTTATCGGTGTAATATTTGCGGCGCATTCCCTTAACATCGAAATAATATTTCCGGTAAAGGTTTTGCGCCACGTTATTGCTGACTCTAACCTCAAGGGTCAGCCAACTTGACCCCAACTGCATGGCAATATCAATCAAGCCTACCAGCATTAGCTCGCCCAACCGATTGCCTCGATATAAAGGGTGAACCCCGATTGTTGTTATATGAGCTTCATCCATCATCATCCAAAGTCCGGCATAACCAATCACCGAGTTAGGCGTGGGGGCGGGTGGTTTATCGGGGCGGGTATTATCCAGAGGCGACATCAGGCGGTCGAGAAAAGGCGGTTCGGTGTTGGCGGGCGCTTCTGACTCGTTTTGAAGTTGGCGCACTACCACGTAACGGGTTGAACTGGTATTTTGCAACTCACGTCGGTACGCGCTGGCGGGCCAAGGCGTGGCAAAACAGATTCGTTCGATTTCCACCACTTCGGGGATGTCTTCAACTCGCATAGACTCGATCAAGAAAGGCATCCTATACTCCTCTACTGCTTGACGGGTTGATGCAAATAAATTGGTTGTAAATCGGCGATGTCTTCACCCATATCACCCTGTTTTAGCCTTAGCCAACTCATTTCCGCCAGATAACCGGCGCGTCGAAGGCTTGCGGCTGCGGGTAGTATCTGGGCATTTTTTCCGGTTAAACTCTCTAATTCTTGCAACTGCACAACGGTTAGTTCGCCGGCGATAAAGGTAGGGGCGTTGATTCTGGTTGCCAGTTCACTCGCCGTCACATTCTCGTAGTCGCCCTGCCTGTTCCATTTGCCATTTTTCACCTTGTAAAACCCGATTCCAAGTCTGCCTCTTCCTGCTTCAATGATAGTGCAGAGGTTGCCGTTCAGATAGCTGTGCTGGTATGCCAGCATATCAAGGCTGCTTACTCCATAAAGCGGCAAGCCTAACGCCAAAGCCATGCCCTTTGCAGTGCTGACCCCTACCCGTAAACCGTTGAATGAACCGGGTCCCAATGCTACCGCTACCCCGGTTATGGTATCGGGTTTCAGGTTTTGGCTATCCAGCAGTTTTTGGGTCATGGGCAGCAATTGGGTGGTTTGGTCTCGATGCGCCCTCCAGTTACATTCTGCTAATAGCCCATCCTCTCGGTACAGCGCTACTCCGGTATATGCGGTTGAAGTGTCGAAAGCGATAATCATGATTTGTATATCCCGAAAGCTTCTTCTTTGAATCTAGCAACGAAAGCGATATAACGTTCCCCTATCGGCTCAAGGCGTATTCCCCGTTTGGTTTCATTCAGGGTAGAAAGTCTCACTGTGAGGGTTTCTTTTGGCAAAATATCCTCAATGCGTTCCGCCCATTCTATAACCGTCAAACCTTCTCCGTACAAGTATTCTTCCACCCCGAAATCGAGCGCATCACGTCCGCTTTCAAGGCGGTAACAATCCATGTGATAAAGCGCAATTCTACCCTGATACTCGTTCACCAGCGTAAATGTAGGTGAATTAACGATACCCTTGATGTCCAGACCTTCGGCTATACCTTTGGTAAGGGTAGTTTTACCCGCGCCTAGTTCTCCCGCCAGCAAAATAATATCGCCGGGTTGTGCCAATTTGCCTAGCGCCACGCCAGTAAAGCGAGTTTGGGAGGCGGAATGGCTTATAAAATCTACCACCGTAGCCGGGTCGAAATTTTTTTTGCGGGAGAATCCGGAGGTGGACGGAGAGGATTGCGTCAAAGTAACTCCTTTTAGCAGTAGCTAAACCTTGCCCTTGCCCTTACACTTGGGGCAAATCCCGTCCAGAATGTGCCAGCCGTTAGGAGCGTCAGGGTCGGGCCATTTCTCATGAACTTCGCCGGTACCATCGCAACGAGTACAGACATTGCGCCCACCCTTATTGCGGCTGTTTACCACCGTAAAAATAATTACTGCGATTACCATCATTACAACGAATATAATTGAGGGATCCATTTATCTCTGTTCCTGTTATTTCGATGCAATCTGCCGATAAACTTCTAGCGTTCGGCTGGCAGTCTCGCGATAATTGAACCGGGCGGCTTGTGCCAATCCCCGGCGACGCAACTCGTTGCTCAATCCGGGTTCACTGAAAATGCGTGCCAGCGCGTGTGCCAGTTCCCTATCATCCGTTGGTGTTATTGTAATACCGGCATCCCCTACTACTTCCGGCAGGCTGCTGGTATTGCTGGTGATTACGGGCGTTCCGCAAGACATTGCCTCCAATGGTGGGAAACCAAACCCTTCATAAAGGCTTGGATACACCATTACATCTGCGCTATTATACCATAAGGGCAAATCAGCATCGCTAATGTAGCCCGGAAAGCGGGTTATTTCCGTAAGTCCCAACTCGCGCACTAGCCGGAAAATCTCCTCGTACATCCAGCCTTTGCCGCCTCCCAATACCAGTTCCACCCCTTTTACTGTATCGGGCTGTTCGCGGCGCAAACGAGCAAAGCCCTGCAACAGCAAGGGTAGATTTTTGCGTGGTTCAAGCGTTCCTACGTATAACACGAAACGGGCGGGCAATTCTTTTTCGCGGCGGAAGGCTTCCAGTTGTGCCGGGTCGGTTATTGGCTTGAATCGTTGGTCGGCAGCCAGCGGGATAGCAGTCACCTTGTGGGGCGGTACTTTCAGCAATTCTATGACTTCTTGCCTGATTGCTTCGGCATCGGTGATGATATGGGCGGCACGTTTCGCCGAAAGCTTGGTGGCAGTGGTTAGGTATAGGCGTTTGGCGGTTTTATAACGCTCTGGGAAGCGAAGGAAGCCCAAATCATGAATGGTCAGGACGGTAGGGCAGGGCGCAGCCAATGGAACGACATTCACGGGGCAGTGCAACAACGCCGGACGGTCTTTTAACAGTATGGGCGGGGCGAGAAATTGCTCCCAGCCGATGCGTATCGGAGGTTTGACGGTTGGCAAATGGCTAATGGCAAGCCGAAAATTGGGAGCATTTGCGAAACCGGGGGGTTGTTGTCCCGGCGCGGTGTAGATAATGAATTCATCCTCCCGATCAAGTGCGGCGAGGCTGTTGATTAAAAGTTCGGTATAACGGCTGACTCCCGCCTGACGGTAGGTAGAATTAGCAGCTACCAGATGCGCGTTAATTGCGAAACGCATTTTAATGATAACCTTTTCTTGACAAGCCTGTAATGCTATGATATTTTCAGCGCACTATAGTATAACTCATGCTCACGGTTGCCTCAAGAAAGTGCGCCGGAAAAGGAATATTAAGCTTAATGAAGTATCTCAAATTTGTAATAGGGTTATTAATCAGTGGCGTTTGTCTTTGGTTGGCGATTAAGGACATCCAGTTTTCCAAAGTAGGTGATGCGCTTAGCACGCTCAATTGGTGGTGGCTTCTGGCAGTTAGTATCCCTACCATGATAGTTATCTACTTTAAAGTGTGGCGCAACCAATTATTGCTAAAGCCCGACCACGTACATAAATACCGTCTTTTTACCGCTTTGATGATTAGTTATCTGTGGAATACCATTTTACCAGCACGTTTGGGCGAAGTAGTACGGGCTTATACCGTTGCCCGCACTGAAAAAATCGGGACAGTCCGGGTATTCTCCGCCATTTTGCTAGAAAAAATTCTGGATATTATCCCTTGCTTTGTACTTATTTTGGGGCTTATTCCTTTCCTTTCGATTGAGGATGGCTTAAAAACCAGCGTATTACTGTTGGGTAGTGCAATGGTGGCGGCGTTTCTAGTCTGTTTGTTAATGGCTTGGCAACGCAATCGCGCTGAGAAGTTTATCAAGTTTGTGCTGAAACTGCTGCCTCAGAAAATCGCTCATAAGCTGTACAGTTTTGCCGAAGAGGTGCTGGATGCTGTTTCAATATTGCTCAATCCCCGCATTGCGGTTGTCTTGTTTATTCAATCAATGGTGCAATGGACTCTCAACTCGTTGATTTATCTGTGGGTAGCGTGGGCGGTTGGTTTGCCGATGTCGTTTGAGGTCGGTATGATGGTTATGATAGCCAGCAATTTGGGTATGGTTGTCCCTGCTGCTCCCGGTTATATCGGCACTTTTGAAGTTGTGATTATGGCGGTGTTACCTGCCTCGATGAATGCTGCTTACGCTAACCGTGACCTCGTATTTACTTACGCCCTTCTCGAACATATCGTGGGCTTCCTACCTGTAGTTTTGCTAGGCGCTTATTATACTTGGCACGAAGGTTTGAAACTTGGCAAAGTGGACAAATCACTGGAACAAGAATCATTAACGGCTTCCGTTGCTGAAGTCAAAACGCCCTAGATTCAGCGCATTCTATCCTGCTATCTTAACAAAGATATATTGTAAACTGCTGACTATTGTAGTGAGGGCATTAAAATCAGCTTAAAATGCCAAAATGGCAAAGGTAACTCCACATTTACTCAAATCTACCGCAACCCTCCGAAACGGCTTCGTTTCTATTAGATAGATACAGCCTAATCATACAGCATTTTTAGGCTTTATATGACACCCCCCTACAAAATCACCTCGCGCCTTTATACAAACCCCTTTGAGAACCGTTTTATATAGGACAATTTCTTTCTTGCAAAAGCCCTGATCCACTTCTCACTTTTAATGACTTAATAATAATATCATTGTATAATTGTTTCCACATTCGCCGCCGGATACGGTAAAATGTTGCTGGAAAGAATGAAGAATAGCGCTGCCGCAAGGATACGGCGCGAGACCGGGGTTAGGAAGTGACTAATATTACCCTTGATCAGGCTTTAAACGAACTCAAATTTGGCGGACCGGAACTACGCAGTCGGGCTGTTCTCGCACTAGGCGAACTTAAAGAAGCTTCTACCGTTCCCTATTTGCTGCAAGCGTTAAATGACTCCGAAGGCGAAGTGCGGGCTGCTGCTGCTCAGGCGTTGGTCGAATACCGCGATATAAGAGCGGTTCCAATCCTTATAAAATTGCTGGAAGATCGTTATTTGCCTGTGCGAGAAGCCGCCGCGATTACTCTTGGATTAATCGGCGACACTACGGCTCTAAAACCGCTGATTAAACTGGCAGAATACGGTTTGCGAAATTCACCAAATAGTGAAGCCCAGCATAAAGCCACCATTCAATCGGTTATTGCGCTCGGTCGCCTCAAAAATGAAAAAGCTCTGGAAATATTAGTAAGAGCGTTACGCAAAGGTTATATCCATGCGCCTAGCGATTGGCAAACCCAAATGAGGCAAGCAGGCGCGTTTGGTTTGGGTTTCCTTGACACATCTGTTGCTGCCAACGCGCTAATAGAAGTTCTACGCGATAGCGAACCCGCTTCGGTTCGTAGTAGCGCCACTACCGCGCTTGGTATGATGCAGCAAGATAAAACGTTCAGGATTCTGCTTGAAAATACAGCTTTCAAGCCCTTTGAAGACAAGATGCAGGCTTTCAGGCGGCAAGAGGGTATTATTATGGCGTTAGGCGAAAGGCGAGACCGCCGCGCTGTACCCTATATTATTCCGCTGATTAACAGTGAGTTCCCAGAAGTGCGGATGGCGTTGGCACGCGCTCTAGTTATGCTTGGCGAAGACCAGCATGCGGAGAGTTTGCTTCAGCTTTTGCGAGACCGTATGCCAGAGGTGCGTGCTGCCGCTGCTAACGCATTGGGCGAGTTGAATATCCAGCAGGCTGCTGAAGCACTCAATGTAGTTTTGCAAGACCCGAACCAGCATGTGGCGGCGGCTGCTGCCAATGCGCTGGATAGTATCAAGCAATTACCGCCGGGTACTACCGCTTCCAACTTGAGTGCGGGCGGGCGGTTTTTACCTTCGGCGAGCGTCAAAGTGCCTGAAAATAATTAAGAGGCAGCTTCTACCAAACTGCTCAATCATTAGCCATTTCCTCCCTCCCTTCGGGGTAGGGAATTAAATAGATAGCTAAAAACTGAAAATTTTACAAATTTGTGCCGGCAAAGGTCTTGTGGATTTTTACCCGGCTGTTTTGTGTTGGTTTTTATTTTCACATCAGTGTAATGAGGCACTTATGAGTTATTTCATGGGAATTGATTTAGGCACTACTAGCGCACGCGCCATCATTGTGGATGGTGAAAATGGGCAAGTAGTAGCGGCAGGTACTAGCGAATACCCTCTTTATACCCCCCAACCGTTATGGGCGGAACAAGACCCGGCGGATTGGTGGTGTGGTACAATCGAGGCGGTTAAGAAGGCTCTTTTCGAGGGCGCGGGAAAACTGGGAAAAGCCCCTGAAATTGTCGCTATCGGCTTGAGCGGACAAATGCACGGTGTGGTTTTACTGGATGAGGAAGGCGAAATACTTGGACCTTCACTTATTTGGTGCGATGGGCGGGCGCAAGCGCAATGCGACTATATAACTGAGGAAGTGGGCGCAGAAAAGCTTATCGAATTGACCGCGAACCCGGCAATAGTAGGCTTCAGTGCGCCAAAACTTATCTGGCTGCGCGAACATTGCCCCGATCAATTCCTAAGAGCAGCGCATTTTCTGTTACCAAAAGATTTTATTCGCTATAAGTTGACCGGAGAATTTGCCAGCGAGGTAAGCGATGCCAGCGGTACGCTTTTATTTGATGTGGCAAATCGCAAATGGTCGGAAGAAATGTGCCACAAGTTGGAAATTGACTCGGACTTGCTACCCGATGTTTATGAATCCACGGTGGTTTCCGGGCAGGTAAGCCCACAAGCGGCAGCGCAAACCGGACTAAGAGCAGGTACGCCCGTAGTGGGTGGCGGCGGAGACCAAGCGGCGGGCGCAGTTGGTAACGGAATAGTCCGAGCAGGGTTAGTGAGCAGCGCTATAGGCTCAAGTGGGGTAGTGTTCGCGCATAGCGCTATCCCGGCGCTTGACCCCGGCGGCAGAGTGCATACCTTTTGTCATGCTGTGCCGGGGTCGTGGCATGTGATGGGTGTAACGCAAGGTGCGGGAATCAGTTTGCGCTGGTTCAGGGATGAAATAGCGGGGAGACACGAAATTGAAACCGCGCTGGTTTCGGGTACAGACATTTATGAAATTCTGACTAGGCAAGCAGCAGAAGCTCCGGCTGGCAGCGAAGGCTTGATTTTCCTGCCTTACTTAATGGGAGAACGTACTCCACATCTCGACCCGCAAGCTCGCGGAGTTTGGTTTGGGCTAACTGCCGCGCATCGCCGCAGCCATCTTGTACGTTCGGTACTGGAAGGGGTTTCATATAGCCTCAAGGATTGTCTCAGCTTGTTAGAAGACATGGGTTTGCCGATTGAGGAAATTCGGGCGAGCGGTGGCGGCGGTAAGAGTCAACTATGGCGACAAATTCAAGCCGATATGTTTGAGCGTGAAGTTGTTACCATCAACGCTACGGAGGGTCCCGCCTATGGCGCTGCGTTACTGGCGGGAGTAGGCACAGGATTCTGGAAAGACGTGGGGAGCGCGTGCGATTCCTGCATTCAAATACGCTCACGCACCGCCCCTATCCACGCCAATTCAGAAGTATATCGTAGGTATTATCCGCTTTATAAAGAGATTTATATCAAGTTAAAACCGCTTTACCGTCAATTGTAAATATAAGGAAGGGGAAATTCTCATTTTATGCAACTTGTAAAGAAACCGGCTATATTTAAATTATGGCAGTCTGAGTTCAGCGGCTATAACGCCACCCATTTTAAGAGTGATATTATGGCGGGTCTTACAGTTGCGGCTGTAGCGCTACCTCTCGCTTTAGCTTTCGGAGTCGCCAGCGGCTCTACCCCCGCTGCCGGGCTGGTCACAGCAATTATTAGCGGGTTTGTTATCGGAGCATTGAGCGGCGCACCCTACCAGATAAGCGGACCTACCGGAGCGATGTCCGCTGTGCTGATACTGGTCGCACAACGCTATGGGCTGCAAGGCTTGTGGATGGCGGGCGGGATGGCGGGCGCAATGATTCTGGTACTAGGAATCCTAAGATTGGGGCGGGTGGTGAATTTT